>DAIQPD010000146.1:0-10096 GCA_036787535.1 Chryseolinea sp. | reverse complement strand
GAAATTAATCAATCTCCTTCATGGACGATTAAGCCCGAAAGGGATTATTTATGCTTTAAAGTCTTCTCGCTGGAAACCGTAAGCTTCTTACGTCCGTTTTTTCTGCGATTCGCCAATACTCTGCGACCGTTGGCT
Source organism: Chryseolinea sp. (assembly GCA_036787535.1). Taxonomy (GTDB): domain Bacteria; phylum Bacteroidota; class Bacteroidia; order Cytophagales; family Cyclobacteriaceae; genus Chryseolinea. The sequence goes on along the minus strand of DAIQPD010000146.1, from coordinate 9,961 downwards.
GTTGCCATTCTTTCGCGGAAACCGTGCTTATTCTTTCTTTTTGTGCGCGAAGGTTGGAATGTACGTTTCATAATGATATCCGTTTACCTTAAATTTTAAGGGCTGCAAAGATGCTTATGTTTTTTGGAATTTACAACCAAAGTCAAACTGATTTGCGTGATTTTCCTTAAATCCTAGGCGATCAAATCAACCATAACCTGTTTGGCCTGTGCCGGTTCAAGTCTGGGGCCAAACTGAGAAACTACTCTGGAAGAGGCCAATGAAGCCAATTTTCCGGCTTCTGCATAACTATGACCATGGGCGATAGCATATAAAAATGCTCCGGAGAACATGTCGCCAGCGCCATTGGTATCGATCGCTTTTACCTTGTAAGGTTCAATACTAATAAAGGTATCTCCATCAAAAATCAGGGCTCCGTTTGCCCCTAAAGTAATGGCAAAACGCTTTGCTACTTCTTTCAGCTTCTCACGAGCCTCAGCAATACTGTCCGTTCCGGTAAAAATCATAGCCTCTTCTTCATTGCAAAAAAGAAGATCTACACTGGCTCCAACAATTTCCTGCATTTGGGTAGAGAAGTACTTCACCATGCTGGGGTCTGAAAACGTTAAGGCAACCGCTACCTTATTTTTTTCTGCAAGGCGTTTCGCTTCCTTCATCGCTTCTAATCCTTTGGGACTTGCCACCAGGTATCCTTCTAAATAAACATAAGTTGAATTCTTGATTGCTTCTTCATCAACCTGTTCTGGAGATAAGAACGAGCTTACACCAAGAAAGGTATTCATTGTTCGTTCCGCATCCGGGCTTGTCATTACTAAACACTTTCCTGTTATGCTTTCAGGCAAAGTTTCATATTTTAAATTGGTGTCAACACCGTTGCGTTTCAAATCTTCGAGAAAGAATTTTCCAAGCGCATCTTTTGCAACGAGACAAGAGTAAAAGCTTTTTCCGCCAAACTGCCCTACAGCAATCATGGTATTGCCGGCTGATCCACCGCAGGCCATTTTGCTCTTTTTCATATCGATGGCATGCATTAGATGATGCTGGCGCTTTTCATCCACCAAAGTCATTACGCCCTTTTCCACTTCGTTCTTTGAAAAGAAGTCGTCATCTACTTCTGTAACTATGTCAACTAGGGCATTACCGATACCATAAACGTCATACTTCTTACTCATGCTTGATAAAATTTCCGCAAGGATAATGAATTCAAATGTTAGAATTTAACGATGAACGATTTTTTGTTGAAACGGAACTCTGTTAACGTTTTATGTTCAACGTATACTTAATCTTTCTGGCCCGATCCGGATAATCAGTAATAAAACCATCGGTGCCCATACCTTTCATTGATAACATTTCTGATACTTCATTCACTGTCCATGGGATAACTCTGATTTTTCGTTGGTGAAGGTAATTCACCTTTTCCTTCGACAACAACTTATAATAAGGACTATAAACAGAAGGCGAAAATCCAAGCTCGTTCAAATTTGCTTCAACAGATTTCAAATTCTCAATCAAAAGTGCCAATCGGATTTCCGGATATTTTTCATGCCAGTATTTCAAAACACGGATATCAAAAGATTGAATAACGATTCTCTCCATTGGAAGATACTGATCAAGAAGTTTATACACTATATCAGAATACTCCCCTACCAATGGATGGAATTTACCATCATCTTCCGGTGAACTCTTGATCTCAATATTATAATCTACTTCGTACTGGGTAAAATTTTTGGTGTGGACATCCACTGCTACAATTACATCACTGAGCAAAGGCTTCACCGTTTTCATTTTCTGTTGCTCCGGGAATTTTTCATTGCCTATCGATCCGCAATCAAACTCTTTTACCTCCGCATAAGTCATTTGATAGATATTGAATTTCTTCTCGTCCTTCTCAGGAATTGCATTTCCTTTCGGATCAAGGCAAATGGATGGCGACATCCAAGGCTCATGTGAGACAACAACTTGTTTATCTTTTGTAATCACTACATCTAATTCAAGTGTTGTAACACCGGAATCAAGTGCTAACAAAAATGCAGGGATTGTATTTTCCGGCCGAAGACCTCGCGCTCCACGATGACCTTGAACATCAAATTTCGGAATATACTGTGCAGAAGCATTTATGCTTAGCATAAGAAGCAATAATAAAGTGCGCATAATAAAATACAAATTGGTAGAAGGATCTGCTTGTAAGGCTCTACTCAAATATAAATTATTTCTAACTCCGCACCTCTACGTTCCATGCAATTTTGTTACTGTCGTATCATCATGCGCATTCCTCCACGCGAACGTCCTGCTCCCATTGGATTCATGTGCTTGTTCAATGCATAGATAAACGTAACCATATAATAACGACCCAACGAATTGGTAGTCTGGCGTTCGACATAGTTAACATTTGCCGTTTGGCTAATACCAAAATTATTATCAAGAAGATTGTTAACAGAAAGTTTAAATTCTCCGCTTTTATTTTTCAACAAGAACCGTGACACTGAAATATTCAGCAACTCAACATTCTGATCGTAGTTTGCTGTCTGACTTTTATATCGAAGAAATTCATACGATGCACTCAGTTGATAATTTTTCAAAAAGGAATAGTTGGCCTCGGCTTTAAAGTCATTGTTAAAATACAGTTGATCACTTTGCGGATTAAACTCATACTGAGTTGAGTTGCGACTTATTGTACCGCTTAGATTCAAATCAAAAATTTCTTTGTAGTGATAATCGTATCGAAGTGTTGAAGAAATGGCATTTACCGATATGCTAGTCTCTTCCAGATTCACCAGATTTAACCCAAATTGTTGGCTGACATTGACTGAGAGATTAAAACGACTACTGAGTTTCGTTATCGGAAAACCAAAAGCAACATTACCGTTGAGACTGGTGTTATGATCAACGTTTACCGGTATAGTTAAACGCACCCCACTACTGTCAATAGTTTGCGAATTGGTGATGGCGTTTTGAGAATAGGTAGCATTTGCAAATGCAAAGAAGTTTATAAACTTGGCAGGATCGAATGCTATAAACCTCAGACGCCAGCTATGTTGATATGCCGGGCGTAATGCCGGATTACCTGCCGTTAAATTCAATGGATCCGTATTGTTGACTACCGGTTGAAGCTGTGTAATAGATGGCTCCTGCACAGAAGTTTCGTAATCAAAATTCAGGTGTTTTGTATTAGCAAAATCATAGTTGAAATGAAGTGCTGGAACAATGTTCTGATACGCTCTTGAAATACTGGTATCCCTCGGAATCGATTCACTTATAAATTTACCTGTAAGCTGCGTTACCTGTAACCCAGTGCCAACCGTGACGGAATAGTTCTCTCGGTTTATTTTAAAATTAAAACCAGGTCTATTATACTGATAATTACTTGAGTACTTATTGCTCAAATCGGAATTTAAATCTTCTCCAATATCATTTATATCATAAACTTCCCGGTTTGCATCATTGAGATTTCCTCTGAAATTATAGTATAACTCTAAATATTTTCGATTGCCCAGTGGTTCTGTGTAAGAAAGATTGAGTCCGTAACTTGTATTCTTAGTAGCCTGAGAATTTCTCTGGTCGATCGTTTCAGTTCTATTTTCTGTATAATATTCATTGATAGCGTCTAGTTTACCCTGCGCTTCGGTGTCTGTATAACCAAAGGAAAGATTGGCTGATATTGTTCTCCCCTTCTTTTCAAAACGATGGCGCAACAAAGCATTGGTGTTGAAGTTCACAGAATTTTGATTCGAAAGTGTAGTCCGATCACTTTCATTTAATGCAGTAACTTCAGAGGTCTTTGTATCGCTTTTACTGTTTACATCAGACTCTGATTCTGTTGCAACCAAAGTTGTTGTTAGCTTAACCGAGTTGGCTGAGTCTATCTTATGATCGAGTATTAAATTAGCGCGATGATTACTATTTGAATTTCGTTGCCGGCTTTGCTGATTAAAGAAGGTGTTTCCGCTCTGCAGAAAATTTTCGCGATCCAGATTTTTATCGATAGCATGATCAAGGTAATTATAAAAGTAACTACTGGTTAAACTTGCTTTCTTGCTAATCTCTTTGTTGAAGTTGATTCCACCACTGTAGGAAGACATGATACCTGTAATCCGGTTTCCGAAATTAACCTGAGCACCTCCTTGATTTCCGTCTCCATTACCTCCACCTCCGTTGATCGTAATTCTTGCTCCTCCTCCACCTCCAGCCATTTGTTGCGAGCTTCCGCTAAAGTTTAAATAATCATCAATGGAAAATCCTTGATCATTAATATTATTGGCTGAGCCTAATATTGAAAACTGACTATCCTTTCGAAAGCGATTCAAACTCAACTTAGCTTGATATCGCTCAGATGTTCCAATACCTCCTGTAATGTTGCCAAACATTCCCTTCCGATACTCTTCTTTCATTTCAAGGTTAATGGTTTTCTCACGTTGGCCATCGTCAATACCAGTGAACGTTGACTGATCAGATTTTTTATCAAACACCTGAACTTTATCAATTGCCTTTGCAGGAAGATTACGCGTTGCAAGTTTCGGATCACGTCCAAAGAATTCTTTTCCATCCACTGTTACACGTTGGACCTGTTCGCCTTGTGCTTTAATAGTACCATCGCTCGCCACCTCAACACCCGGCAATTTCTTGAGCAGATCTTCTACGTTTGCATTCTCGGTGGTTTTGAAGGAAGATGCATTAAATTCTAATGTATCGCCTTTAACAACTACGGGCACTTTCTCAGCTTCTATTACTACTTCATTCAATTCCTGACTTTTTGATTTCATCATGATCACACCCAACTCTACTATCGATTCATTTTCATCCGGTTCAATTTTTTTAGAGAATGTCGCCATGCCCAAATAGGTTACTCTGAATAAATAACTGCCCCTTGAAATGTTTTTCATTTCAAAGAATCCTTCCTTATTACTGCTCGCAAAATTTACCAGTGATGAATCTTTTGCATTTAATAACATCACGGTTGCTGATGGCAGGGCAACACTTTTGTCATCTTTTAATTGCCCCTTTATGGAGAGTTTCTGAGCGAACGCGATATTGCTTAAAAGCAGGAATGCAAGTACTAGTTTTTTCATTTAGCCTGAATTGAAAATGATGTTGATTTAGGTTGTCAATAATAGAAGCTGCTAATCGATTCTAGTTGCGAATAATCATTCCTCCATTGGCACGCATCTTTTGCATCTGTTCATCCATCATTTTTCGAAATTCTGCCGAGGTAATTTTTTGGCCTTTCGTTGGCGTAACAACGTCATTTTTCTTCAATGACTTTAATTCAATTTTCGTAGCAACGATTACGCGTTCTCCATTATTCACGTCAACGGCCAGAACAGCTCCTGGTAATGTGTTAAATCTTTCCGGACCAACGAAGGGGCGAATCTTATCCGTATACCAAACGGTGATCTCTTGTTTCCGATCCGGAATTGTTTCGTCTGTGCGATAGGCTTGCTTGCAAACATACCCTTGAATTGTTTTCTCTTCTGTGCCGAATTTCCACGGTGATAACTCTAAGGTATCCAGAACTAAATAATCTTTGCCCTGAAACTCCTGCTTTGAAATTACTTCCATCGAATTTTGGTTCACATAAACCTCTGATGCTGGTTGACGAAATCTCATAGTCATTCTTCTACCTCCGCCTTCTGCTTCAAACTGATCCTCTTCATCTTCAATAATGGGCTTATACATCGAAGCCTCCGCATTAAAAAAGAGTTGTTCGTTCGTTGTGCGATACTCAGGAATCATTGATTTCATCTCTGCACGCTCGACAGGTAATCTACGATGCAGATTTACTTTTGATTCGTAAGTAATATTGCCTTCAACAGTTTGCCCAAAAACAACTTGAGCTGCTGCCATGGAAATAAAGACTCCGATGAGTATAATAATTCGTTTCATAGTTAGTGTTAGTTTCACGGTTGAATTAATGTATGTAAAGGTACGGGCATGGCTAACACACACGGGTTAATGATCCTGAATGCTATGTTAATTAAGGTTAAAAGATGATTATGCTTAGATGAAACCCGATACTTTTGTAGACATGATTACTCCACGAAATTCGCTTTCAATTGTAATGATTACCTCCAGCATTGTCTTGCTGATGGCACTTCAATTTTTTTGGCTGCGTAAAGTTTATAGAGATGAAGAACATGGCTTTAGAAAAGAAACAGGTTTCATATTTCGAAATACGATGTTCGCATTAAACGACTCAGTTCTTCAAAAGAACATACGACCTATGAAATCGGATTCCAATAGCATCCGTATTATTAGAACAACACAGACTACAGACTCTGTTATGTTTGGAAGGCGACATTCTGATTTACCTTTTACTTTCCAGGACTCAACCGCAAATATTCAGGTTTATATTTCACCCGACTCACATGACGGTGATTCGCTTGTTCATGCTTTGAGGCCGCTGGTATCACGTATTCGCGAAAATCGACAGCAGCGTTTTTTCTCGATTCGTTTAAAGTCTGATACTATTCCAATAACAATTGTTAATGGAGTATACAGAAGCAGTTTGTTAAAAGCCGGGTTTAATACTGCATTTTTTTTAACACGTCTTGAACCTCCTCCGGATGGTCACATAAAAAAAGAGTTTGATGATCCTGATAAAGTAATCCTTACTCCTTCGGGAGCATTTCAAATTCAATTTCCAGGCTTACAATGGATCATCTTCAGAAAAATAATTCCTCAAATTCTTTTTGCCCTCTTTCTAACACTCATTACCATAAGTGCGTTTATTATTCTCTACAAAAGTTTACGGTCGCAACAGCGGTTAATGGAAATCAAAAATGATTTCATCAACAACATGACACATGAATTGAAAACTCCAGTGGCAACCGTAAGTGTTGCCATTGAAGCATTACAAAATTTTAATGTGTTGGATAATCCCAAGTTGGCAAGTGAATACCTATCGATTGCACAAAGTGAACTGAAGCGCCTTACCTTAATGACCGATAAAATATTAAAGACATCCGTCTTTGAAAAGAACGGCATTGACATGCATCGTGAAAATGTAGACGTTAACCAAATGGTATTAGAGGTAATTGATTCCATGGAGCTTGTGGCCTCAAAACAAAAGGCAACAATATCATTCAAAAAAGAAGGTGAGAATTTTACAGTTAATGGAAGTGCTGAACACCTCGAGAATGTATTTTATAATCTTCTTGATAATGCCATTAAGTATTCTCACGAAAAATCGATCATTGAAATTACCATAAAAGAATTGGCGCATTACGTTACCTATTCAATTCATGACAATGGCATAGGTATTCCGAAGTCATATCAGAAAAAGATATTCGATAAATTTTTCCGTGTACCTCATGGTGATATCCATACTACAAAAGGATATGGACTTGGTTTGAGCTATGTTGCCAGTGTCGTGAAAAGTCATGGAGGTACTGTGCAGGTAGAAAGTGAAGAAGGAAGAGGAAGCTGTTTTGTTGTTTCATTACCAAAACGAGCCAACGCATGAAAAAATCAAGTGTTCTTTATGTAGAAGATGAGCCCTTTCTGGGAAGAATAGTAAAAGACAGTTTGGAGGTTCGCGATTTTGATGTACGGATGATTGCTGATGGTAACGAAGTGCTAGCGGTCTTTGAAGAGATGAAACCTGATATCTGCGTGTTCGATGTGATGCTTCCTCATAAAGATGGCTACTCGCTTGCGCAAAGCATCCGATTAATAAACCCGGCTGTCCCCATCATTTTTGTTACAGCAAAAACACAAACTGAAGATTTAATAAAAGGATTTGAGGTAGGAGGAAATGATTATTTGAGAAAACCTTTCAGTATGGAAGAGTTAATCGTTCGTATTCACAACCTGCTTCACCTATCCCAAAAAAATAATACCAATACAAAAGAATCAATTGTGTTGGGTGGTTTTGAGTTTGTTCCTCAGCGGTACGAACTTCGTAAGAACGGGGGCGTGCGCAAGCTTTCTCATCGCGAAGCCATGTTGGTCCAGATCTTATCTGAAAATAAAAATACAATTGTGAATCGAAAAGATATTTTGATGCGCATCTGGGGAGACGACTCTTTTTTTAACTCGCGCAATCTTGATGTGTACATTACTAAGCTTCGCGATTATTTTAAAGAGGATGCATCTCTTGAAATTATTACCATTAAAGGTATTGGCTATCATTTTTCGGTGAGCCAATAATACCTATTGAAAGTTTCCTTCTTTGAAGAAGCTTTATGCAAAAAAATAGCCCTCGAAATTCGAGGGCTATTTTTAAATTATGTGAACAATAGATTATTTCTTGTTATCATTTACTTCTTCATACTCAACATCCGAAACATTGTTGCTGTCCGAAGAACCTCCAGCATTACCTGTATTGTCATTTGGTGCTGCGCCTCCCGTTGCACCAGTTGCCTGATACATTTCAGAGGCAGCTCCTTGCCATGCATTGTTTAATGCCTCCATGGCGCTATCAATACCGGACGCATCTTGCGCTTTATGAGCAGCTTTCAACTTTTCATACGCACTGTTGATTGCATTTTTGTTTCCTTCAGAAAGCTTATCACCATACTCCTTCAATTGTTTTTCAGTTTGGAAAATCAATGAATCAGCCTGATTGATTTTTTCAACGCGTTCTTTTTCTCTCTTATCCGAATCGGCATTGGCCTGCGCTTCTTGCTTCATCTTTTGAATTTCTGCATCAGTTAATCCAGACGATGCTTCAATTCTGATCTTCTGCTCTTTGCCAGTTCCTTTATCTTTTGCGGATACGTGAAGAATACCGTTCGCGTCAATATCGAATGTTACTTCAACTTGCGGCACACCACGTTGTGCTGGTGGTATTCCATCCAAATGGAATCGGCCAATGGTACGGTTATCTTTCGCCATCTGACGCTCACCTTGCAACACATGTATTTCTACGGAAGGCTGATTGTCTGAAGCCGTTGAAAACACTTCTGATTTCTTAGATGGAATTGTTGTGTTGGATTCAATCAATCTTGTAAACACACCACCAAGCGTTTCGATACCTAATGAAAGAGGTGTTACATCTAATAAGAGAACATCTTTTACTTCACCGGTTAATACACCTCCTTGAATTGCTGCACCAATGGCAACCACTTCATCCGGGTTAACACCTTTCGATGGTTTCTTGCCAAAGAATTTTTCTACCTCCTCTACGATGCGTGGAATACGGGTTGAACCTCCAACCAAAATAATCTCATCTATTTGTGAAACAGAGAAACCAGAATCTTCAACAGCCTTGCGACATGGCTCAAGTGTTCTGCGCACTAAATCGTCAACAAGTTGCTCAAACTTCGCACGAGTCAATTTCTTCACTAAGTGTTTCGGCACACCATCCACTGATGTTACATAAGGTAAGTTTACTTCTGTTTCAGTAGAGCTTGATAATTCAATCTTTGCTTTTTCAGAAGCTTCCTTCAAGCGTTGAAGCGCCATTGGGTCTTTACGCAAATCAATACCTTCATCGGATTTAAATTCGTCAGCCAACCAATTCATGATGCGCAAATCGAAATCATCACCACCTAAGTGTACATCACCGTTGGTTGATTTTACTTCGAATACACCATCCCCTAATTCAAGAACAGAAATATCGAATGTACCACCACCCAAGTCATACACCGCGATTTTCATGTCTGCGTTTTTCTTATCCAAACCGTATGCTAATGCAGCAGCTGTTGGCTCGTTGATAATACGCTTTACATCAAGACCCGCAATTTGTCCGGCTTCTTTTGTTGCCTGACGTTCTGCATCGTTGAAATAAGCAGGCACTGTGATAACCGCTTCGGTTACAGTAGTACCTAAATAATCTTCAGCTGTGCTCTTCATTTTCTGAAGAATCATCGCTGAAATTTCCTGAGGTGTATACATGCGATCGCCAATGCGAACACGTACGGTATTATTGCTACCGGCTTCAGCCTGGTAGGATACCATTTTCTTTTCGCCTGTTACTTCATCAAACTTCTTACCCATAAAGCGTTTGATGGAAGAAACCGTA
>DAIQPD010000145.1:0-10129 GCA_036787535.1 Chryseolinea sp. | reverse complement strand
TTTTTCTTTGGGCATGCTCATGAGGCCACTGAGAAAATCCTGAACCCAGTCAGGTCCTTGTATCGGACCCCAGATTTCAAGTTTGTCTTCCTGATAATGCGCAATGCAATTCAATGGCTCCATACAACTGTGCGACTCATAGGGAGTTTCATACACAGCTTCAATTTTCTTTTCTGATTTTTCTAATGCAGCGCTGAAGTTTCCTTTAGTTCTGAATGATAGTCCTTCTTTCGTTTTCAAATCCTCAGTCATTCTACTATAAAGTTGCTCGGTACTTAGGTGATCAAATCCAGAATCATCCCACTCAACCTTTAATACCTTTCTTCCTTGCATGGCAGCCCATAAACTATCAGCGACAACAGCAACACCTTCTCTGAACGTGGCGAACACACTCATCTTAACTGCGATGACATGTTTTACTCCTGGTATTTTTTTCGTTTCAGTGTCATCAAAGCTTTTTACCTTGCCTTGAAATCTCGGATTACGCTCGACAACGGCATACAACATTCCAGGAAGTTTTTTATCCAAACCGAAAATGGCAGTGCCATTTGTTTTCATCGGAGTATCCTGACGCGGCAGGGGCTTGCGCAGAATTTTATATTCTTCAGGCAGCTTTAAATTTACCGACTTAGGTGGTTCAAGTTTAGAAGCTTCTTGTACAAGTTCGCCATAGTGTAATTTCTTTCCAGATGGTTTATGAATGACTTGTCCATCGAGAGCATAACATTCTGATTTGGATACATTCCATTTCTTTGCAGCTGCTTCGATCAGCATTTCTCGCGCGGTTGCACTGAGGTTAAGTAATTTTTTATAGGTACCCCGAACTGTTGAACTACCTCCGGTGATCTGACTTCCATACTTTGCATTATTACCTTGTGCAAAAACGATGTTTACTTTGTTCAGATCAACCTCTAATTCTTCAGCAATAATCTGAGGAACAGATTGCCAGGAACCTTGCCCCATTTCTGATCGATGATTGGTGATGGTAATTTTTCCGGAAGTATCGATAGAGATCCAGGCGTTAAGATCAATACCAAGATTTTCAGCCGTTTCTAATTTTATTACTTCAACTTCTTTTCCATCAGCCGACATATGGAAGCCAAGTGAAAGCGCTGCTCCGGTTAAGCCTGATAACTTTATGAAATTTCTTCTGGATACATTCTGTGATTTTGATTGCATGGTGTTGATGTTTAAGCCTCACCCCGGCCCTCTCCGGAGGAGAGGGAGGAAGAGAATCTATATTATTTTGCAGAAGCTTTTTGAGCCATTAATGAAGAGGCTGTTTTAATTGCTTTCCTTATCCGGGGATAAGTACCACATCTGCAAATGTGTCCTTGCATGGCGGTGTCAATATCTTTGTCCGTTGGGCTGGGAGTCTTTTTCAACAATGCTGTTGCAGCCATAATTTGACCGGACTGACAATACCCACACTGTGGAACTTGTTCGGCAATCCAGGCTTGTTGAACAGGATGCGAATTATCTTCAGACAAACCTTCAATGGTTGTTATGTTTTTACCAGCAGCGACTGATACTGGAACGGAGCAAGACCGGATGGGATTCCCTTCAAGATGAACGGTGCATGCACCACATTGAGCGATACCGCATCCATACTTAGTTCCGGTTAAACCTGCAGCATCACGAATGGCCCAAAGCAGCGGCATTTTAGGGTCAACATCGATGGAAATGTTTTTGTTGTTGATTTTTAAGGTCAAGGAAGCCATGGTGGATGAATTTTATTTGGCGATAATGAAACTTACGAAATAATACTTCAATGCGCTAATGGATATTGGATGGGAAGCATTTTTAAGTCAGAAACGGTGAATCGATAATTTTGGTTTTTGATTTGCTATGCAGGTAAGTCGTATGAGCAGAGGCTTCAATTGATCTTGATGTTTCGACAACTGATCCTGATTAAATACATGTTCAGAATGCGTAATTTTAGTTTTTACTTTGAAGTGATGATGTTTGAATAAAAACAAAGAAAATATGAAAACCAGAATCTGTTTAGTAGCTATTGTTTTAGCAAGTGTTTTTAGTTCAACTCTGCTTTTTGCGCAAAGTGCTTCTCTTGAAGTAACGATAAAAAACATTAAAGGAACTGAGGGCACAATTCGCATCGGCCTGTTTAAGACAAAGGAAGATTTTTTGAAAACAGCAGTGACCGGAAAGGCCGTGAAAGCGAATGGTACTGAAGTAAAGGTAATTTTTGAAAACTTACCTTACGGTGATTATGCGATCAGTGTTATTCACGATGAAAATGGAAATGAAAAATTAGACACCAAGGCAATGGGAATTCCGAAAGAAGGTTTTGCGTTCGGCAACAATGCCATGGGAACTTTTGGGCCACCCTCATTTGAAGAATCGAAAGTTAAAGTCGATACAGCAACTGTGTTGCAGATTATAACATTGAAGTATATGTGAGGATCGTTGTTCGTTACTGGTTATCCGTTAATAGTGTGTGTGGGTTTGTGTGCGACACAACAGTAAAGTCCGATTAACCATTAATCGATAACGATTAACGAATAACCTCTACCGAGTCACATTTCGAAATAATTCTTGAAACCTCCTGCACATCAACAATGCCGCGCTGATGTTCCCAGGTGTTGTATATATATGTAGCGATCTCAGCAATTTCTAAATCGGTTAGCGTAGAAATTCCTTTCATCTCTTTGTTGAAACTTTTTCCGTTCACAATTACCTCACCTTTTTTCCCATTCTTCATTAAACAAATCACCTCTTCAAAATGATTGTCCATGAAATCAGATTTGTTTAACGGTGGATAAAGTAATCCTAAACCAGTTCCGTTTGTCTGATGACAATTGCTGCAGTTTTTTTCGTACAACGATTCGCCCTGAATGATGTATTGTTGGAATTTGGTTGAGGATGTAGATTGTATTGAGTCAGGTCTGGTTGAGCAGGAGGACAGAGCGATACATAAGATAAAAAATATGTAAGCCGTCATTGCGAGGGAGCCTCCGAACGGAGTGACGAGAAACGACCGTGGCAATCCCCTGTCTATGAAATGCGCATGTTGTAGTTTGGGGATTGCCACGCTCCACCGCACAGCCTTCCCTTCGCTCGCAATGACGTTATTTAGGCTCATCTTCTTTCTTCAATCGAGCAATATCAACCAGCAAACGATTCACATCTTCTTCTTTCGTTCCATCATACTTACCACGAATTCTTTTCTTTTTGTCGATCAATAAAAATGCTCCGGTGTGAATGAAGCCATCGGGTTCGGTTTTGTCTTCGAGGGCGGTAGCGAAATAACTGGTCTGCGCAATTTTGTAGATGTCTTCTTTTTTACCGGTTACAAAATGCCATTTGTTACTTTTTACTTCAAGGCGTTCAGCAAAGTCATGAAGCAAAGCAACGTTATCATATTCAGGATCGATGGTGTGTGATAATAGTAAGACATCGTTGTCCTGTTGAATAGAATCATACACACGTTTCATCTGCGTTTTCATAATGGGGCAGATGGTTCGGCAGGACGTGAAAAAGAAATCAGCTACATAAATCTTGTTGTCATAGGTATTACCCGTTACTTCTGCGCTGTCCTGATCTACAAATTTGAAATCAGCAATGGTGTGGTAAACAGTGTCGGTACCAACCACTTCACGTTCGCCAAAGATGGGTAGGGGCACTTCCTTTTTTTGAATGCAGGCTGAAAGTAAAAAGCTGAAAGCAAGAAAGAGTAAGCACTTGGAGGTGATAGTAAAATTTGAGTCTACAGTCCACTTTCTACAGACCACTGTAGATCGTTGACTGTTGACTGTTGACTGTTGACCGTTGACCATTGACTTATTCATCTCTTCTAAATTTTTTATAGACTTTAATTCCAATCATCATAAGAATGCCGACAACAAGTAGTCCGACAATTCCCCACACCATGCTCATGGCACTTTTTAGTACAATCAAAAACACAATGCTAATTAGAAACAAGGTGCCTACTTCATTCCAGATACGCAGCTGTTGCGAAGTGTATCTAACTATATTCTTGCTTAGTTGATTATATAAAACGTGAAGAGAGATGTGATATAAATAAAGAAGGAATACCAATGTGAGTTTGATGTGCATGAATCCCATCTTCAAATACTCGGGTTGATTGATGAGAAGTGAAGCTCCCATCAATAAGGTAATGGTTGCCGATGGCCAGGTAATGATAAACCATAATCGTGAGCTCATCATTTTGAGTTGCTTCAATAAAATTGATTTTGCGGGCTCGGGCTTGTCGTTTGCTTCGATGATGTAAATAAAAAGTCTTGGAACGTAGAACAAACCAGCAAACCAGGTAACAATAAAAATAATATGTACTGCTTTGAGATAAAGGGAAGTCATGGGACAAAAGTCAACAGTCCAACGTCAATGGACAACTGTTTAACGATTTTTATTGTAAAGTAATCACGTCACCTACTCGAATATGATCGTGATCTAATGCCACCAGGTTCTGACCGAAAAGAATTTTATTTTCTTGTCTCCGATAGGTAGCCAATGTTTTTGAAGGTTCAATACCTTTCTCTGCTGTATCCTGATTTATTGTTGGAACCGCGCAGCGCGCACATGGCTTTACACCTACAAAACGATTTGAACCAATTGTAAAATTTCTCCAGGTATCTTCCTCATGTGGTTCACCTCCAGTGAATACAATGTTTGGACGGAAGCGATTCATCGGTAATGTATCCTCTAATTTTTCGTTCAGATTATCTAATGAGCGTTGACCAATGATCAGAAAGGGATAACCATCCGCCAGACTTACCTGTTCATCGTTTACTTTATATCGGGGATCAACCGGACGCGAATTACCTTCCGGAAATAACACGAGCTTACATTTTATATTCAGTAAAGTAGAAAACCATTCACTGTGCGATGCGCTAACCTCACAAGCCAAAACGGAGTCATCCCAAATCGTTACTTTCAGAAGGTCCATCGTTGTAGGATGGGCAAAGGAGAGATCAATAGATTGATCCCCATAGGTAATTTTTAACTTTTCAGGATATATGCTTAGTTTAAAAAGTGCCATCTGTGGATGATCACGCTGGGTCATAAACTTGCCCGTTTCATCAACCAACATCCACCGCCTGTCATGCTGCAAACCTTTCTCTAAGACCCTTGACTCTTGCAATGAAATTCCACCGAGAGATTTAATCGGGTAAACCCAAATTTCGCTTAGCTTTAAGTCGCTCATGAACTTTTCTTTTAAATTTGATTGTTAACAGTCAACTATCTTTTGAAAGGAGATCTTAATGTATAACAAAATTAATCAATAGTGAGTAACTATAAACATGACAAATAGCTCTGCCCTTTGGTATTTTGAAAGTGTTAATCTCTATAACATCCTTTGTCCGCACAAGGTAAAGAAGATGGGTGATAAGCATGAGTTTTTAGTATACAAGCGTGATCAGTTTGTTTACATGCCTGATGATACGGCCACTCATATTTACATGGTTGTGAATGGACGTGTTCGCATTGGTCATTATACAGAAGAGGGTGAGGAAGCAGTGTCCGCCATTCTTTCCAGCGGAGAAATTTTTGGAGAGCTTGCATTAGCAGGAGAAGAAAAGCGTAAAGACTTTGCTCAATCCATTGAAGCAACTACCATTTGCCCGCTTACGATTGATGAATTGCGTGAGTTGATGTATGAAGATAAAGAACTGAGTTTTAAAATTCTTAAGCTTATTGGCTTTCGCATTATGAAACTGGAGCGCAAGCTCGACCTTTTAGTTTTTAAAGATGCCCGTACACGCATTGTTGAATTTTTGAAGGATGCTGCATCGTGGAAGGGAAAGAAGGTAGGGTATGAAACATTAATCCCAACGCAGCTAACCCATAAGGATATTGCCTCGCTTACCGGAACATCACGGCAAACTGTTACCACCATTTTAAATGATATGAAAGAAAAAAACCTTATTAACTTCGATCGTAAAAGAATTCTTATTCGTGATCTTGAAAAATTAGCGTAAGTTATTTTTTTCTTTTTCGATATTTTAATCATATCGGTTGCATTTTCGCTATCAATGAAACTCAATTCATGTGAAGGAAATAAATACTTCAAGGCTGCGTTGTTTCTGCATTTGTCTTTGAATTACCTCTTCGGTCAATCCAATTGGAAACCGCGCGGGCATTTAGAACAACTACAATTCCGATTATTAATTTTATAATACTAAAGACAAGATTGTCATCTGATAAATTAAAGTTATCGTATTCATACTCGTTCTTGATTTCAAGTTTTAACCAGTTAACAATATTGGCTAACAGACTGGGAATAATGTTAATCACTGTAATTGATCCGATCAGGATGAAGGTTGTTTCAATAATGGTAATACGGTTAACAGGTAATTGAATTGGCTTGTCTTCCTCTTCTTTAACAAGGTATTCAGCAATGGATAAAGATCGATCAATTAATAGAACAGCAATAAATACATAGAACACAATGGATAATACAACATATAGGTATGGAATGAATCTTTCCCAGAAGTCTCCCGAATATTCAGAACCAAAGAACAGTGTGCCTAGTAAATATTGAATCAGGCTTATCGTTTGAATAAGCAGATAAAGCCCAAAGATTTTTGAAGCCAAACTGATGATGTCTTTTTTTGTTGTCATGGTTTTCTTAATTCATACACAAGATAATCAGGAATCGAAAGGTATTCGAAAGCTGTAATCCATAAATTTCTTGAAAGCCAGTTAAGCTATAACCTGAATAGGTAAGAAAGATCAATGCAGTTCACGGCACAACTAACCCGAGGGAGTTGAATAAAATTATCGGATAGAAAATTGAATTGCTAATCTTATAGATGATATAACTCCTGATAGTATTCATCCGCCATTCTGCCCGAGTCAAAGAATGGTAAAACGTCTTCCATGCTTGCCTTTACAACCTTGTTCCAGTTTGCAGGTTTGTTGTAATACATCGGAATAATTTCGTTCTCTAATAAGTCCAGAAGATTCTGTGCTTCTATTTTATCTTTTGCTTCGGGCGTCAAGGAATCATCAGCCGTTGGAATGATGAAAGAATTTTTTCCATGCTTGGCAAATTCAGGAACCCATCCGTCAGGAATAGACAAGTTTACAGAGCCGTTCATGGCTGCAGTCATACCCGATGTGCCTGAGGCTTCATGATAAAGTCGTGGATTGTTCAACCAGATATCAGATCCTTTTTTTAAATGTCCCGATAACCAGAGTTCATATCCCGTGACAACGGTGCAATTGGGAATCTCTTTTGTCTTCCAGTAAATTTCATTGAAGAGGTTGATGGAGTTGTAATCTTCTGGGTATGGCTTGCCAGCCCAAATCATTTGAACTGGAAAATCTTTGTTCTCCACAATTTTTAAAAATCTTGAGAAATCAGAAAGCAAAAGGTTAGCCCGTTTGTAGGCTGCAAATCGTCTGGCCCAAACTATTGTTAAAATATTTTCATCGAAAAGTTTTCCGGTTTGGTTCGCTACGACACGGAATAATTTCTTCTTCAATTCTTTTTTGCGACCCGCTAACGCCTCCATATTTTTTTCAGTCAATGATTTGTCTAAAACATCGTCCTTCCAATATGTTCTGTTCTGTGCATTGGTGATGGCCTTTATTTCACAAATACCTTTATAATCGCCCCACATTTTTCTGGCGACTTCTCCGTGGAGTTGAGAAACACCATTCGCTACCTTAGCAAGTCGCAATGCTGTTAACGTATAATTAAGCACACCATTTTCAGGAAATACATATTCATCAACCTGTTTTGTGGTAAGGCCATTGAAGAAACTCATGCTATTCAACAGCGGGATGCTGTGTTCTTCATTCCCTGCTTTTTCGGGTGTGTGTGTAGTGAAGACAACTCGCTTCTTTACTTCTTTAATGTCTTTATATTTATCCAACAAATAAAAACATAGTGGTAAAGCATGGCCTTCATTCATGTGATAAATTTCTGTTTTCCGCTCGAGGATATCCAACAGCTTCGCTCCACCAATACCCAACAAAATAGATTGAGCAATGCGCGTAGTTTCGTTTGGATCGTATAACCGATGACTTATGGTTTGCGAGAGAAAATCATTCTCTTGAATGTCGGTACTCAGTAAAAAGAGAGGAGCAGAGTTAAAGACCTCTGGTTTTAATAGGTAGGCTTTAACATACACCTTGGCGTTGTGAATCGTGATCGGAAAAACAATTCCTGTGTCGGTTAAAAAAGAATAGTCCTTATCTCGGAAGCTGGCTTTCAGCGTTTGATCCTGATTTCGCTCCTGATCATAGTATCCTTTCTTCCAAAGAATACCTATTCCGATTAGATTTTGTTTCAGTTCATATGCGCTACGCAGATGTGATCCTGCCAAAAAACCAAGACCACCACTGTAGATTTTTAAAGGCTGGTCAATAGCAAACTCCATGGAGAAGTATGCCACCGGCTTGGAGTATTTCTTATCAAAAGAATAGGGAAAAATTTCTTCTACGTTTAACATAGGATAGGTTTATGCGAGCCGCCAATCTAGTAAAGAGATTGAATAGAATAGTGATCAATTAACAATTTGATTCTTTTTGGAAGACGCAAACGATTGAAGCATTCAAAAGTGAGATACTTATTTTTTACTTTCCGAACCAAGATAGGCTAAGACATCTTGGAGAGAAGAAAAAGATTGATGTTCGTTGAGTTGCCAGGCATAGGTATTTTTCTGGTTGGAAATAGTAAGGACGAAGTCAGGTTGATCTGTTGATATGCAATAACCGTTTCGTTCAAGCGCATTCTTTGTCCAGAGAAATTCGTGCCCATTTCCTATTAATTTGATAGAGATATTGCGATGGACCTCGTGATCTACTCTTCCGGTTTTTAGGTCAAAACCTTTAAACTGAAAAATCTCATCGAACACATCTTGCAGTATTAAATCTTCCGGGATGCCAGTGATGATATTTTTATCTCTTCTGGTTAGCCAGATTTCATCTGCAGTTTGCAAAGCCAGATCTAACTCATGTGTCGCCACCAGGATTGTTTTATTTAATATTCGCGAAAGTTTACGAAGCAGGTTCATCATCTGTACCCGGTTATTCAAATCCAAATGAGCAGTGGGTTCATCTAACAAAATAATAGGAGTGTCTTGAGCAAGCGCTCTTGCAATCATTACCATCTGAAGCTGGCCATCGCTGAGTTCGTAAAGCCTTTTATCAACGAGATGTTCTATGTGAACTTGTTGTATTGCTTGTTGAATGATCATGGTATCAGCTTTTGATAACTTGATATTCCAGTCTAAATAAGGGTAGCGGCCAAATGAAATCAGCTCGTAAACACCCATGTTCGGCATGCTGATGCGGTCGGTAAGTACCAGTGCGATCTTTTGTGATAATGGTGCTTCTTTCTTTTTCTCCTCTGGAAAATAATGGATTTCGCCAGCCAGTGGCTTTTGAAGTCCGGCCAACGTCCGAATTAAAGTTGATTTACCAATTCCGTTTGGTCCCATGAAGCAGGTAAGCTTTCCGGTTTGCAAGGAAAGATTCAGATTATTAAAGAGAATATTCTCAACATGATTTGTTCTATAGCCAGTAGATAACTGATTTGTTTCGATCGCACTCCGAGTGGTATTCCCTGAATTCTCCATAGCTAAACAGATAAACGTTTTGCACGAAGAATAATCCAGATCACAACAGGCGCGCCCACTAAAGCCGTAATGGCATTGATAGGTAATACATATTTGCTTCCAGGGAGTTGTGCAATGATATCACAGAACAGTAGAAGGGAGGCCCCCATCATAACAACCGCAGGGATTAGTATCCGATGGTTGTGGGTCTTTATCAGAAGTTTGGTTAAATGAGGAACAGCTAATCCAACAAAGGCGATTGGCCCACAAAAAGCTGTAACAGCTCCAGTCAGAATGCTGGTTGAGAAGATGATCAGAAATCTTGATTGTTTAATATTGATACCAAGGCTCTGAGTGTAGTTGTCGCCCAAAGTCCATGCGTTTAATGCTTTTGATGATATGATACCTATGCCTCCACCAATAATTAGGATTCCAGCTAATATCTGAATCTCGGTCCAGTTTAACCCTCCGAGACTTCCGAATGTCCAAAGTAAAAAGGACTGCTGATCCTCTGCTTTGCTTAAGAATTGCAGAACACTCACAATGGATGAGGCTGCAGCACCTATCATTATTCCTACTAT
>DAIQPD010000144.1:0-10189 GCA_036787535.1 Chryseolinea sp. | reverse complement strand
TCGAACCCGCGACCTCCTGCGTGACAGGCAGGCATTCTAACCAGCTGAACTACCAGACCAATACTTTTAAATCCCCGCTTAAGCTGTCATCCGTTTGATGGCCGTCTAAAAGGGAGTGCAAATATAGTCCTACCCTTCTTTTCTCCAAAATTTAGTTCGAAATAATCTTTAATGCTTTGTCCTCCCATCAATCTTCAACCGATCGATCATCGCTTTGCTTATGGATTCAGCATATACACCATAAGCATCAACCAACAACCCTTTTATGCCTGAGCTTGATGAGATGGCAAATAGTACGGAGCTATCATCAGGATTGGTCATGCCTTCAAAGCGGTGCACTTCGTCAACATGAAATTCCTCTGGTTTGAATTTTAAATTCAGGGGTGGACATTCAATCCATTCGGGATGGAGGTTGAAGTCGTTAGAGTAACCTCGTTCTATTAATGATGTGATAGCTAGGGAGAGGGTTTCGAAGGTTTTCATATTCGTGAATTTAAGTTGGTTGCTGGTCTCCCGGTAACTGGTGACCGGCAACTAACTCACTATTTCTTATACGTAAGTGCTTCTGGTATCCATCCTTTCAAATCGCTGATGCGGGTTTCGTGAGATGGGTGTGTTGACAAAAACTCAGGTTGTCCGCCACCACCAACTGCGGCCATGCGTTCCCAAAATATTGGTGCGGCATTCGGATCGTAGCCTGCCATGGTCATGAAAATTAATCCGATGTGATCGGCTTCTGATTCATGTGACCGACTGAACTTGAGCATACCTACACTCGTACCGGCACCAACAGCCTGAAATAATAAATCTTTTGCAGCCGTAGGATTTTGCCCTAGAAATCCACTAAGGGTTTGTAAGCCAAATTGTGCTACCATCTGTTGGCTCATGCGTTCGCCACCATGATTCGCGATAGCGTGTGCTACTTCGTGCCCCATCACCACGGCAACCCCGGTTTGATCTTTGCAGATCGGCATGATGCCTGTGTAGAAGGCTACCTT
The DNA here is from genome assembly GCA_036787535.1 of Chryseolinea sp. Classification (GTDB taxonomy): domain Bacteria; phylum Bacteroidota; class Bacteroidia; order Cytophagales; family Cyclobacteriaceae; genus Chryseolinea. The sequence continues at coordinate 9,191 of DAIQPD010000144.1, read as the reverse complement.
GCCGCCCGGCATACACCATGCATTTACGGTTTTGGGATCGTCAATTAAATTGAACTCCCACTTAAATCCTTCCAGACCGGCAGAAGCATTTTTGTCTGCCAAATATTTTTCAACCGCCTTCTGAATTTTAAGGCCTACGCGTTTTACCATTTCAGTTTGTGCTCTGTCCGTAGACAAGGGGCCAGTGGCAATTACTTCCTGATACTGTGTGGCGGCCATCGGAATAATCTCCGCATTCGATATCAGACTCAATTGGTTTCTTCCCGTTACGGCCACTGTTGCACATGCATAAATTATGAGTGCTATGAGGACTATTGCTGTACCTAGTATTATCTTTTTCATGGATTTCATTTTTTGTAAAATTATAAAATAGTTGCCAGTTAACGGTTGCCGGTTTCCGGTCACCAGTTTCCAGTTGGATTATTTAAGTTATAGGAATTATTTTCAATGTCTATACTTTCAAAGTTTTCAAATTGTTTACTCTCCCATCAATTTCCTGATCACCGGTAACTGGTGACCGGAAACCGGCAACTGATTCGGGGGAACATTTCAGTTGTTCAGTATTGGTTGCTACCTTGCGCATACATTAACCTGCACCAAGAGCATCATGCGAATATTTGCTATCGGCAGAAACTATGCCGAACATATTAAAGAGTTGAACAATGAACGGCCGGATGAGCCCGTTATTTTTACAAAGCCTGATACGGCCATCATTCGAAACAATGCGCCTTTTTATTATCCGGATTTTTCAAATGATGTTCATTACGAAGCCGAACTGGTGTTGCGTATTTGCAAGGAAGGAAAAAACATTGAGGAAAAATTTGCACACAAATATGTAGACGCGATCGGTATTGGCATCGACTTTACAGCCCGTGATCTTCAACAAAAAGCAAAAGACAAAGGACTGCCGTGGGATATTGCAAAAGGTTTTAATGGCTCTGCTCCCTTGAGCGATACTTTTCTTCCCATTGGTTCTTTCAAAGATTTGAAGAACATCAACTTTAGTTTACAAGTTGATGGTGAGCTAAAGCAACAAGGAAATACAAGTTTGATGCTTTTTAGTTTTGATTACATCATTGCATACCTGTCGAAGTTTTTTACCCTGCGCACAGGCGATTTAATTTTTACAGGCACGCCAAAAGGTGTAGGACCCGTGAAGGTAGGAAACGTGTTATCCGCTTATATTGAAAATGAAAAATACCTGGAGTTTGAAGTTAAGTAAGGCTGTATTACTTTTTTCGGTCTTTCCATTTTTTGTATCCGCTCAGTTCAGTAAACCGGTAGAGAAATTTCCGAAAGACGAAAAATACCTCTACCCTGTTTATCCTGGAAGGCAGGGATCGCTGGCAGGCACCATGGGCGAATTACGCAGCACACATTTTCATGGCGGCATCGACATTCGCACGAACAACATGATTGGCATGCCGGTGCTCTCATCCAAGAGCGGATTCATCTCGCGCATTACGATGACTACCTCTGGTTATGGAAACGTGATTTACATTAAACATGATGATGGCAACACTACCGTCTATGGACATTTAGATGTATTTAAAGGTCCGCATGCCGAATATATTTTGAGTGAACAATACCGCAGACGGACCAGTGAGATTGATTTGTACTTTCGCGATGATCAGTTTATGCTACAACAAGGCGATACCATCGGGTTATCCGGAAACTCTGGTGGATCGGGTGGTCCACATTTGCACTTCGAGATCCGTGATTCAAATAACTACACACTTGATCCTATTATTGTCGGTAACTTCCCGGAGTTAGCGGACAACCTGCCTCCACGAACAGAACGCATTGCTCTGCGTACCTTAGATGCCAATGCACGCATTAACGATCGGTTCGGACGATTTGAATTCTACGCACAACGCGTGGGGAATAACTACATCATTGCCAACCCGATTTTAGCGCGCGGAAATATTGGTGTTGAAATTCTGGCGAAAGATAACCTGGCACTGAAGAGTCCTTTTTTTGGTGGCGTAAACTATTTAGAAATGCGCGTTGACAGTGCATTGGTTTTCAGACAAGCAATAGAGAAAATAAACATTGCGGAAACACGAAGCATCTTAACCGTGATGGATTTTAAAACCATGCGCAACAAAGACAGCAAGTTTTACAAGCTCTATGTTGATGAAGGTAATGCTTTAGCGTTTTACAATACCTCTCCCACCACAGGAAAAATTAATGTGCGGCAGGATAAAGATTCAAAAGTGCAGGTTAAATTAAAGGACAGCAATGGAAATACCAGCACGCTTTCGTTTCGCTTCAGACCAAACCCGCCTGTTAAGCAAGTAAACAATCTTGAAGTATTTACCTCTAACATTACCTATACCATCCATGAGAACATCATGATGGTAACTACCAAGCCGTGTAAAACATCGAACAACAAAATCAATTTGTATTCAAAGGGTGTAGTTTCTGAAATCGAACCGGACTATTTCAATTACAATCGCTCGGTATATTTAATTGATCTGAGGAAAATGATTCCTGATTCAATATCTATCTGTGGAAAATCAACCGTTACCAATTTCAACATTCCCATTCCATCACGAACTGGATACGATTATTACAGTGACCTGATTGAAATTCAATTTCCGATGAATTCACTCTACGATACACTTTATCTGAGCACAAAGCATGATGTTCAAAAAACGAATACGGAATACTTTACGATTGGATCGCCTGATGTTCCGCTAAACAAGAGCATTATGATTTCGCTTAAACCCACTCTTTCCTATTCGAAAGAAAAAAATACGGCAGTATACAGAGTATCTGGAAGAAACGGATTTGCGTATTGTGGTGGTGAATGGAAAAACGATCGCATCCAATTTTACACGCGCGATTTTGGTGGCTTTACCATTTTGAGCGACACGATCCCACCTACTATACGACCTATATATGTAAACCAGCAGTCGGCCCGGTTTAAAATTCAGGATAACCTTTCGGGAATAAAATCATTTGAAGCAAAGGTAAATGGCGAATGGATCCTGATGCATTACGATTATAAAATAAACACGATCTGGTCTGAGCGGTTAGATAAATCCATTTTGATGAAAGGCGATTTTGAATTGCTGGTGACAGATAATGCTGGCAACAAAGCAATCTATACCCAGAAAATTTTCTAGACAATGGCATTAAAAATCGGAAGCAAAGCACCTGACTTCACGGTAAACGATCAGGATGGTAAACCTGTAACACTCTCTGATTTAAAAGGTAAAAAGATAGTGCTCTATTTTTATCCGGCAGACCTTACGCCTACCTGTACCACCGAAGCATGCAACTTGCGTGACAATTACAAGATGTTACTCAAACGAGGTTATGAAGTATTGGGCATTAGTCCGGATACAGAGAAGAAGCATTTAAAATTTATTGCGAAAGAAAAATTACCGTTTCGATTATTGTCTGACGTTGATCTGAAGGTACACAACCTTTACGGAACGTGGGGTGATAAGGTATTGTTTGGAAGAGAATACAAAGGCACGCTTCGAACCACTTTCGTGATTAACGAGGAAGGTATCATTGAAGATATTATTGATAAAGTGGTGAGTAAAGATCATGCAGCGCAGATTTTAAAAGAATTGAATGCTCCAGCAAAAACTACTGCCAAAAAAGGTACGGCAAAGAAAAAATAGAATACCTATTGACTATTCTTTGAAAATATACTTTTCAAAGAATAGTCAACTGTACAGCATTACCTTAGAAATAAAACTTTAGCAACCGTTTCGTGTTGCTTCCATATTTTAGCATGATGGTCAGTATCGAGAATGTCAGAAACTTTTCCAGACTTTCTGCCAATCCAAATGCCGCCTTGTTTTCTATGATGACGATAATCTTTCAAATGAAATGTGGACTGAAAGGCCGGTAAATCTGCAAAGTAATCATCACGGTTTGCATCGTGCACAATGACAACACCCCGATCCGTAACGAGATCAAATGCTTTCTTTAAACATTCCTTCCGTGCACGGCCATCGATAAAAATGAAATCGAATTTTTTATTCAAGGTCGTTGGGAATTCTATATAGGTTTTAAAGTCTTCATAAATACCTTCCTTCTTCAGATCATATTTACCTTTAAGCTTCATGTATTCAGCATCATCCGGTTCAACCAAAGAAATGGTTACGCGAGGATCTTTATTTTCCTTTACAATAAATTCATACCACTCTTTATGATGTTCTAACGAATGCCAGTACTTCATGTCGGGCAACATACCTGGAAGCATCAGCGTACTGAAACCACTACCCCACTCAAAGCAGGTGGTGGGCTGAAGTTTGGTAATAATCTCGGTGATGATATCAAGCTCCTTGGATTTCATCCACGGCATCTCAAACTTCTTAAACAGCTTTCGATTGAATTTATCCTTTACATCACGAAAATATTGAGAACTCCAGGTGGGTTGATGATATGCTTTCATGAAAAAAGATGATTAGGTTATAGTTAGGTATTTAGGTCAATTCAATTGGGTCATCATGCCACTCCTTCCTTCACTCCGCTCTCCTTGCGGATGCCAAATTCAGTCCACACTTTTTTCTCGCCCCGCGTTACTTTTCGAATATTAACATTTTTCTGAACAGAGCTGTCGGTTTTATACCCTCGGCTATGATCGAGGTGTACGCAAATGGCGCTATACCGAAGTTGTTTGGATTTAACTCCTTTGTTCATCATTCGCTCACCCAATTCACGATCTTGTCCGCCATATTCCATGCGTTCGTCAAAGCCATTAATGGATAATAAATCTGATTTCCATCCGGATGCATTGCCTCCATTCCAGGATGCATTAGCAGGCGTAATGAAATTCATAAACGATGCCATTCCTTTGCTTGGTGTAAGTTTAAGATTCTTCAGAAATTTCTTTTCCAGACCCTTTTCCTCAAGCCATGTTCGGTTAAAGGCGCGTTGCGTCACTACATCATCTTGTGAAATCAACTTGCTTGTTTCCATCGGCAATCGAATCGCGCCACCCGACAGAAAAAATCCTTTCTCAGCACGCGACACGTGTTGCTCAACAAAATCCATTCGCGGAATACAGTCTCCATCCGTAAACAACAAATAATCCGTAGCGGCAGCCAGAATAGACTTATTTAAAATCTGACATTTTTGATATCCGACATCCTCATGCCAGACATGATTAATATCCAGTGAAGAAGATTTCTTAAACCGATCGACTAACAAACGTGTTGGCTCTCCTGAACCATCGTCTGCAATGATCACTTCAAAATTCTTATACGTTTGGCATTCATACCCCCACAATACCTTTTCTAACCACTCCGGATGATTATAAGTACTGATGATGACTGAAATTTTCATTCCGCAAATATGGTGATTAATCCGAAATGCTGAGTTATCCCCTATGGTTCATATTTTCAATAAAGTTTATATTATTTTGCCTGTTCAATTGATGCTGCAATATGATATCCCTGCCATGGAAACATAAGAACAATAAGCTCTGGTATTACCTGAAAGGGTTTTGCAGAGAAATTATTCCCGGAAGTATGAGCCGATCTCAGCTCAATGGAAAACTGGCTCAACTCAGTCGCTTTGATTTCGAATACATCCGGCACAGAGTAAACTATTATAATAAGCTCACTCAAAAACAAATACTCTCCGATTCATCCAATACCTTAGCTCACCTTACACTTCCTCCTAAATTAAAAGTTTACTATTTCGATAACTATGAGTACACGCGCTACTTTGATCCAGCATTAAAAGCTAATTTTTTATTCGGAGATATTACCTACATACCGGAAGAACCCAGTATTGTGAAGAGCAGACCGATACAAGGTGGTCATGCTAATTCTATCCTTCTCAAATTGAATAAAGTACGTCACTTCATTTATACGCGTGATAAAAAGAATTTTGAAGACAAAAAGAATATGCTCATTGGCAGAGCGGTTGTAAAACGTGATCATCGCATTCGCTTTTATGAAATGTATTTCAATCATCCACTTTGCAATCTTGGTCAAATCAACCGATGGGGAAAGAATGATCATTGGATCAAAGATAAACTGACTATTGAACAGCACCTTGACTACAAGTTTATTTTATGTCTTGAAGGAAATGATGTAGCCAGTAATCTCAAGTGGGTGATGTCATCCAACTCGCTGGCGGTGATGCCCAAGCCAAAATTTGAAACGTGGTATATGGAAGATACCTTAATTGGTAATTACCACTATGTCGAAATAAAAGAAGATTACTCCGATCTGGAAGAACGCATGCGATATTACATCGCACATACTGATGAAGCACAGTCTATCATTCAAAATGCAAATGCCTATGTAAATCAATTTAAAAATAAGGTGCGGGAAGATCTTATCTCCCTTCTTGTGTTGGAAAAATACTTTTACAAAACAGGACAGATCCCTTTAAGGAATCATGGTTTGTACACCTGAGACTGATCGAATTGGTTTTTATTTTTTCGGGAAGGTTTCCTTGTAAAACTCGATGCTCCTTTTAATAATAGAATATGCCAGTTCCTTTCCTCCAAAGTCATCAACGGTAACAATTTTATTCTCCAGAACTTTATAATTCTCAAAGAAGTGTTTCAATTCAACTTTAAAGTACTCCGGTAGTTCACTCACATCGTTAATATGACTTACACTGGCGTCTTGCATGGCTACGGCAATAATTTTGTCGTCACCCTCGCCTCTGTCGATCATTCGCATTACGCCAATTACCTTCGATGGAATTAAGCAATTCGGAACAACGGAAACTTGTGTAACCACCACGATGTCTAACGGATCGTGATCTTCACCAAGGGTTTGTGGAATGAATCCATAGTTCAAAGGATAGTACATGGAAGCATAAATAACACGGTCGAGTTTAATCAAGCCACTGTCTTTATCAATTTCATACTTAGCCCGCGAACCTTTTGGGATCTCGATGATCCCGTTTACAAACTCTGGTGGATTTTCACCAGTTGAAACTTCATGCCAGGGGTGCTTTACCATAATGTTTTATTGAGATATCAATATTAACAAAAAGCCCCCGGTTTAGTCGGGGGCTTTTTGCGTTATTTATCTTTATCGTCTTCTTTCTTTTTCTCATCCTTCTTTTCCGTGGCTCGAATCTTATCGCCATCCTTTATTCGCTTGCTCACCGCCAGAAATGGCCCTGTCACCACAACCGAACTATCGCTGATACCTGAAATAATTTCGATGTTGTCATAGTCGCTGATTCCGGTTTTAACTTCCACCATCTTCGCAACACCTTTATCATTTAAGAAGATGACCGTTTTATCTTCTTTCTTTTTCCCAGCCTTAGCAGCGTCTTTATTTTCATTACTTGTCTCCTTTGGAGGTCCGCCTTCCTCTGTCTTTTCTGCTTTCTTACCTTCGTCATCAGCACGTGTTGTTACCGCTGCCAGTGGCACCGACAATACATTGTCTTTTCGCTTGGTCAGAATATCAACACTAGCCGTCATACCGGGACGAAATGGAAATCTATTTCCTGCTTTAACCAAATCCTCGTAAGAAGAACTAAGCATGAGTATGCGCACTTCAAATTCCGTAATGGCATCCGCTGAGAGTTTATCCTTTGCCGTGTTCGCGATAAGGGTCACAATACCTTTAAATGTTTTATTCTGAATGGCATACGCATCAACATCAATGATGGCCGTATCACCAAGGTGAACGCGTACGATGTCATTTTCATTTACATCTACGCGCACTTCCATTTTATTAAGATCAGCAATGCGCAACATTTCTGTTCCGGTCATAGTTGCTGTTCCTACTACACGCTCTCCTTTTTTAACAATGAGTTTGGAAACAACACCTTTCATAGGCGCTTGAACCGTTGTCTTTCTATAATTTTCCTGTGCTTCACTAACCGATGCCTGTGTACTGTTGATCACAAATTTAGAAGCTTCAACAGATTGCTCTGCCGCCTTTACATCGTTCAATGCTACCTCATAATTTTGTTTTGCAATTTGCCAGTCAGACTCCGATATTACTTTTTCTTTCCACAATTTTTCCTGACGCTGGTAGTCCGCTTCCGCGCGAATGAAGGTTGCTTTTGATCTTGATAAGCTTGCACGCGACTGCTCAAGGTTTGCACGTTGCTGACTCAAACCGGCTTCTGCACGATCCAACTGACTTTGCCATGTGTCAGGACGAATCTTCACAAGGGTTTGTCCTTTCGCAACAGAGTCACCTTCTTCAATCTGTAAATCAATAATTTCACCGGAAACTTCAGGGGCGATTTTTACCTCAGTAACAGGCTGCACCGTTCCGGATGCACTTACCTTTTCAACAATCGTTACCCGTTTAACTTTACCAAAATCGACCTCCATTTCTTTTGGCTTGCCAATTATACCAGCGGATTTAAGAATGAGGAAAGCGATGATAAGAACTACGACAACCGCGAGGAGTACGTAAATTAATTTATTGCTTGATTTCTTACTTTGTTTTGCCATTGCCTGAGGATATTAAAATTCGATTTGTTTGCCTTGATAAAAGTCGAGCATTTTTTTCTTGAAGATGAAATCGTATTTGGCTCTCACCAAATCTGACTTTGCTCTGAATAAGTCATTTTCTGCTACCTGATATTCTACATAGTTGGCAGCGCCTATTTCATAGCGTTGCTGCGTCATACGAAACGCTTCTTCGCGCGCTGTAACCTGGCGCAATGAAGAATTGTAGGTCTTCGCTGCAGCAAGTGCATCGTTGTAAGCCGTTTCAACATTTTGACGTAAAGTATTTTCTGTTTCCTTCGCTGCAATGGTAGCCACTTTATAGCTGATAACAGAGCGTTGATAGGCTGAACGCGATTGTAAACCATTGAAAATTGGAATCGACAATGAGAGTCCAGCGGAACGGAAAATATTATCCTTCAACTGTTCACTGTATCCGTAAGTGGGTTCATAAGCTCCACTCGGAATCATGATATCGGTAAGTACATCATAATTTGTTCCTCCAACATCAACATAACCAATTGTTCGTGTACCCGGAGTCGGGGCGCCACCATCTGAAACAAAATGTTCTCCATCAGCAGCACTCGAATACCGTGATCCAATAGATCCTTGCAAACTCAATTGTGGGTATAAATTTCCTTTGGCTGCCTTGGCTGCATATTCGGCACTTTCAACCTTTAAATTAGCACTTCTAATTTCGGGCATAGTTTGTTTTGCAATGTCATAGATCTGATCTCGTGACTGGTCAAGCACAAAATCTTCCACCTTTACTTCGGGTACT
>DAIQPD010000014.1:0-44220 GCA_036787535.1 Chryseolinea sp. | reverse complement strand
CGATTCTCCTCTCTTTTCTTGGTGGCTTTACTTTTCTCTTGCAGTGATAGTGTTGAAACTCGCAAGCAGCGGTTTTTAATTCAGGGAAATGAGATGATTACCGTACGGAATGCAGTTCAAGCTGAACTTTTTTTTCAGGAAGCTATAAAACTCGACTCATGCTTTGTTGATGCCCTGAATAATTTAGGCACATTGTATTATTCCGATAAAAAATATGAACAGGCTTTGTCACTTTACAATCATGCTGTCGATTGCGATCCTAAAATTATCGGAACCTACTTTAATCGCGCCAATGCATTCTATGAATTGAATGAAATGTATAGTGCACTAAATGATCTTGATGTTGTTGCCACTCGAAAACCAGATACTTCCGTCTTGTTTTTTTCTCGTGGACTAATCTATACGAAGCTTCGCGAATACGATGAGGCAATCGTAAATTTTAAAAAAGTATTGATAAAAGATAAAGACAACCTTGATGTGCTGATCAATCTCGGCACAATTTATTTCTATCAAAAGAAATTTGATTCTGCGCGCGTGCTCATAGACGAAGCCATCCAGCGAAATCCAAAGGAAAGCGTAGCGTATAATACACTTGCCATGATTGATATGGAACAAGAAAAGTATGAGACTGCCATGCACTCTATTAACGAAGCCTTACGACTTTTACCCAACGACCCTTTCTATCTAAACAACAGAGGCTATATTTATTTAATGACCAATGAATTCGATAAAGCACTTAGCGATATTAACGAAAGCATTAGCCTTGATCCATATAACGGATGGGCATATCGAAACAAGGGCATTTATTATCTGAAGATGAATGAGCCTACTGATGCCATCAGAATGTTGGAGCAAGCCGTTGGTTTGGATCCGTACATTGATGAAGTGCATACCTATTTAAGTGAAGCCTACCTTCATGGAAAAGAATATGATAAAGCATGTAAAGCTTATCAGAAAGCGATTGAAAATAAGGAACGAGCCATCACCAGTATGAAACCCTGTAAGTGATGTCGCTAGAAGAATTAAAATCCAAACTATCAACACGACTTAAGCAAGCTCTTCCCGGAGGTATAGCACACGAACTGATGCGCGCGCAATCTATTGGGAACATAATACCAAACTTTGAACACAAACTTCCTCCAAAGCCAGGAAGTGTTTTGATTCTTTTATATGAAGAAGATGGTATTATAAAATTTCCGCTTACGAAACGTCAGGAATATGCAGGTGCACACAGTGGGCAAATTAGTTTCCCAGGAGGCAAAGCTGAGCCTGATGAAGATGTTATACAAACGGCACTTCGTGAAGCACATGAAGAAATCGGAGCGGATTTAAATACAGTGGAAGTACTCGGTAGACTAAGTGATTTTTTTGTAATACCCAGTAATTTTCTGGTTGTACCGATTGTCGCCATTACCAGCCAAAAAGTTTTTGTGCCCGATCCGTTTGAAGTGGCCAGAATTCTGTCTGGAAATATTTTCGATCTTATTCACAATGAAGCCATCAAGCAAAAAGAAATTCTGGCAGCAGGTAAATACGCTATGATGGCGCCACACTTTGAAATTGAAGGCGAAGTGGTGTGGGGTGCCACTGCCATGATGTTAAATGAATTTCGATTGATACTAAAAGAGGTATTGTAAATGTTACTTTACAATACCTCAAGTTCATTTAACTCTATCTCCCTGTAACTTTTCCAGAAGCCTTGGCAGCATACGCTTCAAGTTTCCCAACTTCCTGATCGATCATCCAAAGTCCTACACCTTCTTCTCCAATCAGATCAAAAATCTCGACTGCTCTTCGTGCCAGTGTCTCTTCTTCGCGTTGTTCCATTACATACCATTGTAAGAAATTGAACGTAGCGAAATCTTTAATCTGAAAACAACTATCCACAATGTGGTTAATGGATTTGGTCACTTCTAATTCATGATGAAGCACATCTTCAAAAACTTCACGAAGACTTTTAAATTCTTGTTTAATACCAGTGATCTCAGGTTGTAATGCATGACCTCCTGCCGCATTAATATACCGAAAGAGTTTAAGCATATGCATCCGTTCTTCCTCCGAATGTTTGTACAGGAACTCAGCTGATATTTCATATCCCTGGGTATCGCACCAGGAAGCCATAGAAAGATAGGCTGCGGAAGATTTACCTTCCATTACAATTTGTTTGTTTAACAATGCCTCGATCTCTGGTGTGATCGACCGGGTGGGTGTTATACTTTGCTTTTTCATAGTTTTCTGAGTCTTATAGCACAAGTTAATCAATCTGTCTTAAAGGGTTAAATGGGCTTAATGTATATTTGGATTAATTCTAAATAACGGTTAATATTGCATTCTGAATGATTCTAATGAGCTTTTTTAACCCCTTTCTGGTCCTGTTGCCCATTTCAATCATCTGGTTTTTCCAAGGTTTAGCACCCAAGAACAGCCATTCTATTGGACTTATTCGAATTACTACTTCCATTAAGTCTGCGTATGATCCAAGAGGCCAATTCTGTACCCAAGCGCGATGGTGATCAAGGTATTGCTTGCCGATAATCAACCGCTTACAGCTGCGGGACTTACCTCTATTCTGAACGAAAAGGATGACCTGATGATTGTTGATCAGGTGAGTTCACGCGAGCGTTTGTCTGAATTATTGGATAAGAGTAGACCGAATCTACTCATTGTGGATTACAACACCTCAGGTTATATTACCAGAGCTGATTTACTAGAAGTAAAAGAGCACTCACCCGAAACCAATGTGTTGGTAATCTCATCTGATAATGATAAGACCAGCATTCTTCAGGTACTTCAGTCAGGTGTGATTGGATATCTCACCAAAGAATGTAGTCGGGAGGAAATTTTGATGGCAGTGTATTCTGTTGCTCGTGGAGAGAAATTCTTTTGCCATAAGATTCTCAACATCATTATGGAGAAGCATTTTAGTCCGGAGCCGGCTGAAGTTGTTGCGGGCATTCTTACCGTTCGCGAAACTGAAATTCTTGCACTGCTTGCTTCAGGCTACTCTACACAAAAAGTGGCAGATGAATTACACTTAAGTCCGCATACTGTGCACACCCACCGTAAGAGCATTATCAAAAAGCTCAACATCAAATCACCTACGGAGTTTGTAATCTATGCGCTTGATTTTGGATTGATTAAAGCCAAGTAAGATTTTATGCGGATCAGCGCGCGAGAAACTTAAATCCTTCTAAAAACCATTTTACCTGTACTAACCTGTCCATCAATAATTGGGGTAAGAATTAATTGGTTTTCATTGAGCTCATTAATTTTTGCTTCTCGTTGATACGGTCTACTCCTTTCAATGATCTGAAGTACATCTCCACTAATCTTCCAGTAAGCAACACGCTTAACAATTTTCAGGTTTTGTAGATCTGTATACTCCAACATCCCATCTGCCCTAAACTCATACATGCTGCTATCAAGAAGTAGTTCAGTCGTTCTCTCAATGGCCAGTCGCTCCTCGTCTGATGCCAGCAAGTAACCTGGTGAATTGCCTGAGCTGTTCATTAAACGAATACCGTTAGTAAGGCTCCTTTATGAAAGAGTTTATGGAGAATAAATATATGCGATTCTATTCTTATACCGACACCTGCACTTTAATTGTCTACCCTCTAGAAGGTAGACAATTGTTAAAATTATTCACTCCTTAAGGCTATCCAAAAATGACACTTCTAAGCGATTGACGTAGTATGTCTCTGAATCTACTTTTGCACAAAATTCATTTAAACAAAGTAGTACCATGAATATAAAATTACGAATCGCATTAAGCATTGCAGTCTTGCTCACCTCTTTCACGGCCTGGGCCCAAGTGGGTTCCATTCGGGGAAGTGTATCAACATCCGATGGCAAACCAGCTGAATATGTAAACGTCATCATTAAAGGCACCAGTAAAGGAACGACTAGTGATCGTGATGGGAAATTTGAAATCAAAAAAATAACGGCAGGCACTCATTCTTTGATGGCCAGTTTTATTGGGTTCGATCCAATTGAAAGATCAACTGAAGTACGTGCAGATGAGGTGACAACAGTGGAGTTTGTATTGAATGAAAGTTCTGCACAACTGGCAGAGATTGTGGTGAGTGGCGAGCGTGAAGGCTATAAGGTAGATGCTCCATCTACGAGTCTTCGTCTTCAATCGTCATTGATGGAGACTCCTCAGAATATTCAGGTTGTTACCGGTAGTGTATTGAAGGATCAACAAATCATTAGCATGAGCGATGGTTTGATCCGTAACGTAAGTGGAGTAACAAGATCGGAGCACTGGGGCGATATGTATGCCAACATCAGTGCGCGCGGTTCACAAATTCAGGCATTCCGAAATGGTTTTAATGTTGTTAACTCCTACTGGGGTCCACTAACGGAAGACATGAGCTTTGTGGATCACGTTGAATTTGTAAAAGGTCCAGCTGGGTTTATGTTATCAAATGGTGATCCATCGGGCTTATATAATGTGGTGACAAAAAAACCAACCGGTTTAACAAAAGGAGAAGCCTCTGTCACAGCAGGAAGTTATGGTTTGTTCAGAGCTACGCTTGATTTAGATGGAAAGCTAAGCCGTGATGGCAAGTTGTTGTATCGATTAAATCTTTCGGGTCAGAACAAAAATTCACACCGTGCTAATGAATATAATGATCGTTATGTAATCGCTCCGGTGATCTCCTACCAATTGGATGATAAAACGAAACTTACATTAGAATATAATTACCAACGTGCGAACATGAGCAACGTAGGATCTTTTTATGTTTTCTCAACTGAAGGATTTAAAGAATTTGATGTTGATTTTACAGCGTTACCTCCTGGTACACCCGGCAACAAGATGAATGATCATAGCTTATATTTCAACATACAGCATGATTTGAATAAAGACTGGAAAATCACAGCTCAGGTTGCTAAGTATATTTATAATCAAATTGGAACATCCATGTGGCCATCATCTGTAGATGCGGACGGAACAATGATTCGTAACATAGGTATCTGGGATGCAAAAAGTGATATGACAATGGCGCAAGTATTTGTAAATGGTGAAGTGACAACGGGTCCAATACGCCACAGAATACTAGGTGGTTTGGATATGGCCCGTAAATCGTATATGGCCGATTGGGGCCAGTCGCATGACCTCGATTTAGTTGGACAAGAGTTCGATCCACATAACCCTAATCTTGGTGTACCATCAAATGGTTATCCGGAGTTTGATCGTGTAACGCCACTTGAGCAGCGTGCACAAGCTGTTGGAGGACTTCAGGATCAACGATACACTGGTCTTTACTTACAAGATGAATTGGGTTTCTTAGAAGGCAAAATCAGACTTACTGTTGCCGGCCGGTATACGGACTTAAGTCAATCGGCCTGGGGTGGAGCACCCGATAAGGCGAAACGTTTTACACCACGAGTAGGATTGAGTGCATCGATAAACAAACAACTTTCAGTTTATGGTTTATACGATCAAGCCTTTATTCCACAAAGCGGTACGTTGTCGAATGGTGGAAAGGTGAAACCCATTACAGGTAATAACATGGAGATAGGAGTTAAGAAAGATTGGTTTGGTGGATGGAACACTACGTTATCCGTTTATCGCATTCTTAAAAACAATGAGCTTACTGCTGATCCTGATCCTAATTTCCCTGCAACAAGTGTAGATCTTGGTCAGAAAAGATCTCAAGGTGTCGAGTTCGATCTTCGTGGAACCATTGTTCGTGGATTAAATCTGATTGCCAACTATGCGTACACCGATTCCAGAATAGTGAAGTCTGGAGATGGAACAAAAATAGAAGATGGATCGATCGTTCCTGGTTTTGCAAAACACACCATGAATACCTGGCTTACCTACAAAATACAAGACGGTGTTTTAAAGGGTGTTGGATTCTCAGCTGGTTACACGGCTTTACTAGACAGAGCTACGTATTGGGAAGCATCACCCGATTCAGAACATGAAATGGACAACTACTTTAAGGTCGATGGTGGAGTATTCTGGGAACAAGATAATTTCAAAATAGCGGTCAATGTATTTAATGTATTCGATGCATATCTGTATAGCGGATCGTATGCATCAAATTATTTTGCAACACCTGTTTACAGTTATCAGACAGAGGCTCCAAGAAATGCAAGACTTAGTATAAGCTATACGTTTTAATCCATTAAGTATAGATGAATATTAAACAAGTCGTTGGCAAACTACACCTCTGGCTCGGGCTTTCGTCCGGGCTTGTGGTTTTTATAATTTCTATTACAGGATGTATCTATGCGTTTCAGGCTGAAATTCAAAACCTGACGCAACCGTATCGATTTGTTGAGTATCAAGAGAAGCCAGTACTTCCACCATCACAGTTAAAAGCAATTGCAGAAAAAGAATTGCCAGGTAAAAAAGTTCATGCCGTGTTGTATGCTAAACCAGGTAAGACATCACAGGTAATTTTTTATGACTTTGATCCGGAATACTTTTACCTCGTCTACCTTAATCCATACAGTGGCGAGGTATTGAAAGTAAAAGACGAGAATGCAGATTTTTTCCGCATTGTGTTGCTGGGGCACTTTTATCTATGGCTTCCTCCAGAACTCGGACAACTTATTGCTACGAGTGCAACGCTTATTTTTTTAGTTATGCTGATTAGCGGAATAATTCTCTGGTGGCCTAAAAACAAAAAGGCAACCAGGCAGCGTTTTAAAATTAAATGGAATACCCGTTGGCGAAGAAAGAACTACGACTTACATAACGTACTTGGTTTTTACATTTCATTGATTGCCATCATTCTTGCTCTAACCGGTATGGTGTTTGGATTTCAATGGTTCGCAAAAGGTGTGTATCAAGTTGCCGGAGGAGAAAAGGAATTGCTGTACATCGAACCGGCTTCTGACACAACTCAAATGATGACTCAATCAGACATTCCTGCAGGGGATAGATTGTATGCAAAGTTGAGAGCAGAAAATCCAACAGCAGAAGTAATGGAAGTACATGCACCTGAATCCAATACTGCACCAATTCTTGTTACCGTCAATGAAGACGATGGAACCTATTGGAAAACCGATTATCGTTACTTCGACCAGTATACTTTAAAAGAACTTCCTGTAAAACATATTTATGGCAAGGTAGAAGAAGCAAAGTCTGCCGATAAACTCCTTCGAATGAATTACGATATTCATACAGGTGCTATTATTGGTTTACCAGGAAAGATATTGGCTTTCTTTGCCAGCTTGATTGCGGCTTCATTACCTGTTAGCGGATTTTATATTTGGTGGGGAAGAAGGAAGAAGAGTAAGGAAAAGGAAAATAATATCGCTGGTTCGACATGGGTTCAGAGTTAAAGTAAATATTATCTTTGCGTGATTTTTTATTATCGATTAACGATTTCTCGGATGAGTCAGGTCAGGATTTTTAGAATTCTAAGTTTAGCCGAAGGTATTTCCCTGCTCACTTTGTTATTCATTGCTATGCCGATGAAGTACATGATGGGAATGCCAGAGGTAGTGAGAATTGTCGGATCAATCCATGGAGGGTTATTTATACTTTATGTAGTGGTGCTGGCCGTGATTCATTTTACACAACGATGGTCGATCTTTTTTTCGTTCGGTGCTTTTGTTGCCTCCTTTATTCCGTTTGGAACTTTTGTGTTGGATAAGCAACTTCGGAAGAAAGAAGTAGTGATAAACTAATTTGTTCTTAAAAAATTCAGATCAGTCCTGAGATAGGTATTAATAAAAAGCGGCTCTGTAATACAGAGCCGCTTTCTAATTCAATCATTTAGTGCTCAATCCTAAACACCCGTATAATTAAATGGTGTAATCTCTTTCAATCGGGTCTTAACTTTGTCGCTTACCTTCAAGCCATCAATAAAAGTGGTGATACTCTCTTGTGTAATCTTCTCGTTCTTGCGTGTTAGATCTTTCAGTGCTTCGTATGGATTTGGATATCCTTCTTTTCTCAATATAGTTTGGATGGCTTCTCCAACAACAGCCCAGTTGTTATTCAGATCTTCATTAATAGTATCTTGATTTAACTCCAGTTTGCTAATACCTTTTAGTATGGATTGAAAAGCAATATAGGTATGTGCCAGCGGAATACCGATGTTTCGAAGTACCGTTGAATCCGTAAGATCGCGCTGCAATCTTGAGATCGGAAGTTTGGCAGAGAGATGTTCAAAGATCGCGTTAGCAAAACCCAAGTTACCTTCAGCGTTTTCAAAATCAATTGGATTCACTTTGTGCGGCATGGCTGATGATCCCACCTCCCCTGCTTTAATTTTCTGTTTGAAATATCCCATCGAAATGTATTGCCACATGTCGCGGCTGAAATCTATGAGGATGGTATTGATGCGTTTTAAATTATCGAACAACGCGGCCATGTTGTCGTAATGTTCGATTTGTGTAGTGGGGTAACTTCTTGTAAGGGTCAAGTGATTGCAAAACTCATCTGCGAATTTATTCCAGTCTATATTTGGATAGGCTACATGGTGAGCATTGAAGTTACCTGTAGCACCACCAAATTTCGCAGCATGAGGAATCGTCTTGAGTTGAGTGATTTGTTTGTTCAACCGCGCAGCAAAAACCATAAGCTCCTTACCCAATCTTGTGGGTGATGCAGGTTGACCATGTGTGAAGGCCAGCATCGGAACATCTTTCCAGTCTTTTGATAGCGCGTTCAGTTTGTTTTGCACTAAATCAAACAGCGTATAATATTCACGTTCGATAAATTCCTTCAACAATAATGGAATGGAGGTATTGTTAATGTCTTGTGAAGTAAGTCCGAAATGAACGAACTCTTTAAAGTGGTCAAGCTTTAAAATTTCAAATCGTTTTTTAATGAAGTACTCCACGGCTTTCACATCGTGGTTTGTTATTTTTTCGATCTCTTTTATTTCGTTGGCATCCGCTTCTGTAAAGTTTTTATAAATCCTTCTGATGTCGTTAATCTGGTGAACCGGAAAATCTTCCAATTCCGTAATAGCACCAGAAAGGGCGATAAGGTATTCGATCTCAACCTGAACCCGATACCGCATCAGGCCATATTCGGAAAAGTAAGGGGCAAGTGGTTTTACGACTTCAAAGTATCGGCCATCCACTGGCGATATGGCATTAAGGGGTGTAAGTTGCACGTTGGTAGTATTAAAGCTCAAAATTAACTTCATTCATCGATTGACCAAACCCCGATGATGAATGATGCGATTAATCTCTATAAATAGTCGAAAGGGCCCATTACGGTATTCATTTAATTGATCGGAATCATTCAAGTGCCGTCCAAAATGACTTTAACTTATGCTATTCCTCATTACTTTTGTATGGAATTACAACAGTGATAAAGGACCCGGTTTAATACTTGATTTGATGACAATTTGAACCGATCACCAATTTCTTTGTTGAATAACGAGACTACTTAATATTATCATTCACAACTACACTTATGGCATTCAGCTTTTTTAAGAAATCAGAGAAGAAAGAGGAGATTCAACATAGCGGCCCTCATTATTATGATCTGAAGGTTAAAAATATTATCCACGAAACGAAGGATGCTATCTCAATAGCATTTGAACAGCCTGCTGATAAAAAGATTGCCTATAAATCCGGACAATTCTTAACACTAATTGTTTCCATTCAGGGAAAAGAAGTGAGACGGGCTTATTCATTATGTAGTTCTCCTTACACCGATGATGATTTAGTCGTAACGATAAAGCGTGTTGACAATGGTTTAATGTCTAACTGGTTGCCGGATAATTTAAAAACAGGTAATACCGTGAAAGTGATGGAGCCGATGGGGCAGTTCACTACTGAATATAAAAAAGATCAAAAGCGTCATCTCATTATGTTTGCCGGTGGATCTGGCATTACTCCGATGATGTCGCTGATTAAAAGCACACTCGATCAGGAGCCTGACAGTATTTGCTCCCTTATTTATTGTAACCGCGATATTGATAGCATCATTTTCAAAAATCAGTTTGATGCCTTGCAAACAAATGATGAAGGTAGGTTTCATGTCATTCATATTTTAGATAACGCACCCATGAACTGGCAAGGCTATTCCGGTTTATTAAATCATGATATGCTTACCAAACTTTTCGAACGCATCCCTGACTGGGGCATCGATAAGACTACCTACCTTATGTGTGGACCGGAAGGTATGATGAAGAATGTAGATACCTTACTCGAAGCACGCCAGATTCCGAAGGATAAAATTTTCAAAGAAAGCTTTGTTCAGGGTACTATTAATAAAGACATCAAAAAAGAATCCATTGCAAGTTCGGGTGAAGAAAAAGCGCGCGAAGTCACCATTCGCTACGATGGTCAGGAATATAAGGTAATGGTACAACCAAAACGGGCAATTTTAGAAAGCGCATTAGATCAGGGAATAGATTTGCCATACAGTTGTCAAAGTGGTTTGTGCACCGCTTGCCGCGGAAAATGTCTTTCAGGAAAAGTAAAATTGGATGAAGAAGAAGGACTATCCCAATCTGAACGAGCGGAAGGATATGTATTAACCTGTGTTGGTCATCCGCTTACGGATGATGTAGTTATAGAGATTGGATGATAAGTGAATTCCGACCTCTATAACCAGACTTTATTTTACAGGTATATCAAGATTCTGATAGTCTTTACGAATCAAATCTATTTGCTGTACCCGGTGGTACACTAAAGGTATTTGTTCTACTACCACATCACTCTTATCTAAACCAAATGCACGTTCATCACTCTGCCCAAAATATTTAAGTGTGAAGTATCCATTCAGCAAGAGGCCTTCTCGCAAAGCAAATTCATTTTCTACTGATAGAAACTTTTCAATGATCACGAATTTGAAATCAGGCTCAGCATTATACTTTGTCGAGCCATCCGGCCGGATATGCAAGTTCAACTCCTTGTTCGCTACCAATTCATTTACAATTTTCTTGAAAAACAATTCAGTCCGCGGTTGTACCCTGAAACCAACATTGATGGTAACCTTAATTACCTTATCATCAACCAACTCGGTTACTTCATAGCTGAGTGTGTATGGCTCATCTGTTCGATGAATGTGCAAGAACCAATATACATCAGCACGTTTTGGGCTCTTAGAAAAAATAGAATTAATTACCTTTTCTTCAACTTGTTCGCGGTGATCAGCTTTGGTAAGGTAAACCAGATGAGTTGCAAATTTTGGAATATCCTGATCCACGCTCAATTCTTTAATCATGTCAGTGTATTTCCCTAATTCAACAAATCGTGTGAGCTTGTTATTAATCTTTCGTGCATAATACCACACATACATAACCATGAAAATAAATAACTCAAAAAACAGAAACATCCACCGCTCTTTGATTTTGGCTACGTTCGTAATAAAGAATGATAGTTCAATCGTACCAAACACCATCACGAAGATTGTCACCAATGTCCAATGCCATTTCTTGATATAGGTCATGTAATAAATCAACAGAATAGTAGTCATCATCATAGCAACGGTAATAGAGAAACCATAAGCCGCTTCCATGTGTGTTGAGTTCTTGAAGTATAAAATCATCAACACACACCCGAACCACAAAATAGTATTCACACTGGGAATATAAATTTGTCCCTTAAGGTCCGTTGGATGCCGAACCGTTACACGCGGCCAGAAATTTAAACTCATCGCTTCACTAATTAAGGTATATGATCCACTGATAAGTGCTTGTGACGCAATGATTGCTGCCGATGTAGCGATAATAACACCGGGCCACAAAAACCACGCTGGCATTATTTCATAAAATGGATTCCGTCCGTTCAATACATCTTGTCCCTGATTCATGATCCAGGCTGCTTGTCCTAAGTAGTTCGCCAGCAAACTTATTTTTACAAATGCCCATGTAATCCGAATGTTTTTTCTTCCGCAGTGACCAAGATCAGAATATAAAGCCTCCGCTCCTGTTGTTGCAAGGAACACCGCTCCTAACAACCAAAAGCCTTGCGGATATTTAACGAGAAGATGATAAGCATACACCGGACTCAAACTTTCAAGAACATGAGGATACTTTAAAATTTGGAGCACACCCAATGTCAACAACATGGTGAACCAAATCATCATCATCGGACCAAATACGAAACCTACCCTTTGCGTACCGAATCGTTGGAAGAAAAAAAGCAACGACAAAATCACAATAACAATTGGAACTACAGGTAAACCAGGGATGACTGCTTCTAAACCTTCAACCGCAGAAGCCACTGAAATGGGTGGTGTAATGATTCCATCCGCTAATAATGTAGTGGCACCAAGAATAGTAGGTATTACCAAAATCTTTCCAAATCGTTTTACCAATGCATAAAGCGAGAACACACCACCTTCGCCTTGGTTATCTGCCATGAGCGTAATGAAAATATACTTGATAGTCGTTTGCAGAACCAACGTCCAGAACACACACGACACCCCTCCGAGAACAAGCGTTTCATCAATGGGTCTTTCACCAACAATCGCCTTCAAAACATAAAGCGGACTTGTACCGATATCGCCATAAATAATTCCAAGCGCTACTAACAATGAGGCAATAGTGATCCTGTTCGAATTAATATTCGATTTCATAAACTCAAATTTTATAGTTGATTTACTTTGCTACGAACCGATACCCAACACCCGATTCTGTTACAATGTGTGATGGTCGGTTGGGATCTGATTCAATTTTCTTTCTAAGTTGTGCAATAAAAACACGTAGATATTGAGACTCATTTTTATAAGATGGTCCCCAGATTTGGTTTAACAAATAATGATGCGTGAGCACCTTACCTTCATTCTTCACCATCAAGGCAAGTAAAGAATATTCAGTAGCGGTGAGTTTCACGATCATATTGTTTTTCTTCACTGTGCGTGAAGCAAAATCAATTTCGAAATCCTGAAAATCAATTCGTGAATTACTTTCTTCCGGATTTCCTTTGCGAATGGCCGAACGAATCCGCGCCATCAATTCACCTGTGCGAAATGGTTTTACTAAATAATCATTCGCTCCATGATCCAATGCTTTTACAATATCCTCTTCCGAACTTTGAACAGATAGAATAATAATAGGATTGATATACCACTCACGCAAATGAATGAGCACATCATGTCCACTGCGATCGGGCAAACCTAAATCCAGCAACACCAGATCAGGAGGATGCGAGACCACAATAGCAAGTCCTTCTTTTGCAGTTGAGGCTTCTACCACATTAAAGTCGTGTGACTGAAGTGTGATCGAAAGCAACTTTCTGATTTGCGCTTCGTCATCGATAACCAAAACCGTTGCGTTACTCATTCTTCAATCGGTTTACGTAAGTTGTTTCGGTTGGAATTTCAATGGCAAACTCAGCTCCGCTCAAGGGAAGATTCCGCAGGGAGATTGTACCATGATGGGCTTCCACAAATCCACGCACAATAGAAAGTCCCAGACCAGTACCTCCGGCACGCGATCCTGTTACTCGATAAAACTTATCGAATACCTTATCCTTTTCTGCTTCCGGAAATCCTTTACCTGTATCGGACACCGTAAGGAATAATTTTTCATCGAGTACATCAGCATGAATCGTTATATCGGTTCCTTCGGCTGTATGTTGTATAGCATTACTAATCAGGTTGTGAAGAACTTGTTCCATCAATCCAAAATCCAGCTTAAATAGTGGAAGAGTATCAGGTGCTGATATATTAACTCTGTATTTTGTTGTATTCGATTCAAACTCTTTGAGTGTAGTGTAGATGAGTTCGCGGACATCAACCCAATCTTTTTTTACCTGAATGACACCTGACTCCAGACGAGACATGCTCAATAAATTTTCTACTTGTCTGTTCAGACGCATGGCCGCAATGGATATTTCAGAAAGCAATTCCCTTTTATCGGCTTCTGAAATTTTTGCATTATCTGACAATAAATTATCGGTAGCACCAATGACGGTTGTAATGGGTGTTCGCAATTCATGAGACAATGAATTAAAAACAGTATTATAAAATTTAATAGCCCTGGCTTTCTCTTCTTTCGTTCTTACCTCGCTTTCCATCTGCCTGATTTTGAATGTAAGCACAGCATGGATCAAAGCGATTACAAAATACATGAGGAGTAGCCAGCGATCTTCAACCGTACCTACTGTAAATGTGAAGCGCGGAGGAATGAAAAGAAGATCCCAAAACAAAGCACTTAGAAATGCCGCGAGTATAACCGGAACTATATCCAGAAACATGGCCAGTATAGAGACTGTAACCAACAGCATAAAAGCCACCACACGATAGCCGACAAGACCGTGCAATGCAAGTCCTAAGCCTGTTACACAAAGAACCAACCCAACACTGAGAAGGTATTGGTTTTTGGGAGCAATATTATAGAGTGATCTTTTCAAAGCACTTGCCGTCTTGTCTGAGACAAAAGTAGGCGTCTGCTTATAAATATCGTATTAAAGTAAGACGGATTGGTATAAAGATTTTATAAAGAAATTGGGGTAATTGATTTCTTGCTACTCAGGTAAATTTCATTTTGTCCAATTCTCAATGTGCAGCCCTTCAACTCTGCTGAACCCACTTTCATTATTCGTAACAAGTGTAAAGCTTAAACTCTTTGAATGAGCAGCAATAAGTAAATCCAATGGACCAATTGGTAACCCTTTTCTTTCTAATTCCGAGCGAATAACTCCGTATTAAATGACAGCCGGAAAACCAAAATCAACAATTGTAAAGGGTGATAAAAATTCATTTAATGCTTTTCTGTTTTCATCAGGCCGCGAACTTTTTCTTGCACCATACTCTAACTCCGCTACTGTTATGGAGGATATGAAAAGTTGTTTGAAAGGAATGTTTTGGAGCCGATCAAATACAGATTGAGGCTTTCTTTTGATAATGTAAATGCAAATATTGGTATCGAGAAGATAACTCATCAGTCACATGATTCCCGAATTTGACTGGTATATTGTTCACGGCTTTCCATAAAATCAGGTGTAAATTTTTCAAGATTACTATTCCATTTACTCCATCCTATTTTTTCTTTGGTAGGACCTTCACTCTCTTGATTTTGATCCAATACCTCTTTAAGTAAAGTGTAAACTTCTTCCAGCATATTCTCTGGCAGCTTATCTACTTCCTTTTTAAGTTGTTCTTTGGTAATCATAAAAGGAATTTAAGCATTTTTATGCTAACAACGATTCGTGATCTCAGGTTTTATAAGGTATGAATTACAATCCTGCTTATACGAAAAGAAGGAAAGCAACTCTCGTTACCTTCCTTCGATAATTCTAACTCTTAAATTCTTCTCCTAGAACTTGTATCGAACAAAAGCTTCCATGGCTTCATACTCTGCTAAGCCAAGTGCATTGTACGCCATCGCTGTGCCATGATTTCTATCTTCAGCTCGCATCCAGAATTCACGCTTGTCGCTGCCAGGGAACATCGCGCTGTCTTTTTGTGATTGGTGTTTAAATACAGCTCTGCGCTTGCGCATCAATTCTTCCGGGCTTAATGGAACAGCCATTTCAATTTGGTCGATGTCCCACTCATGCCAAGCACCTCTGTATAACCATACCCAACAATCTTTCGTCCACGGTCTTTTCTTTAATCTCTTCAGCGCTTCAAATATGGCAGCCAAGCAAACACGGTGTGTTCCGTGCGGATCGGATAAATCACCAGCAGCATAAATCTGATGTGGCTTTACTTTTTCAAGTATGTCCATGATCACTTGAATATCTTCTTCGCCCAATGGCTTCTTTTTCACCGCACCGGTTTCATAGAAAGGCATATCCAGAAAATGCATTTGCTCATCCGGGATACCTACATATCGGCCACCTGCTTTTGCCTCTCCCCTTCTGATCATTCCCTTTATCAATAATACTTCAGGACTATCAATTTGTCCCGGAGCTTTTTTCTTTAAGGATTGAACTACCTTCTTATAAAACTTTTCACCATCGGCTTTGCTCAAACCAAATTGAGTATTGAAGTCGCGAACAAAATCCGCAAAGCGAATGGCATCATCATCAAACACAGCAATGTTACCAGAAGTTTGATACGCCACGTGTACTTCATGACCTTGATCTA
The DNA here is from genome assembly GCA_036787535.1 of Chryseolinea sp. GTDB lineage: Bacteria > Bacteroidota > Bacteroidia > Cytophagales > Cyclobacteriaceae > Chryseolinea. Next base: position 28,250 of record DAIQPD010000014.1, on the reverse strand, counting down.
CTAGTCGTATGAACGTTCCTCCCATCGAAATAACATCATCATCAGGGTGTGGCGAGAAAATAACTGCACGCTTTGGAAAAGGCTTTGCACGCTCCGGACGATTCTTATCATCTGCATTTGGTTTTCCACCTGGCCATCCTGTAATGGTGTGTTGAAGATGATTGAATATTTTAATGTTGACCTGATACGCTGAACCGTACTCTGTAATAATATCACCCATACCATGTTCCATGTAATCATGATTGGTGAGTTTTAATACAGGCTTCTTCATTTTCTGACAAAGCCATACTACTGCTTTGCGAATTAAGGTATCGTTCCATTCAATGGTATCGAGAATCCAAGGCGTTTTGATGCGTGATAATTCGGATGAAGCTGCATCGTCTAATATTACCTGGCAACTGTGGTGGCGTTGCAGGAAAGAAGAAGGTATCTGATCTGAGACCGGACCTTCAACTGCTTTCTTAATTACAGAAGCTTTTCCTTCACCCCATGCCATCATGATCACGTGCTTCGCTTTCATGATCGAACCAACACCCATGGTGATTGCTTTGCGAGGAACGTTCTCATCGCCAAAGAAATCGGAAGCCGCATCAATGCGCGTTACCTGATCTAGCGTTACCAATCGCGTGAATGTTTTTTCTGTTGAACCAGGTTCGTTAAAACCAATATGGCCAGTACGACCGATCCCCAATATCTGAATATCGATTCCACCTAAAGCATCAATCTTTGCTTCATACTCACGACAGAAGTCAGCCACCTTATCTTTCGCTATCGTTCCATCAGGGATGTTGACATTTTTCTTTGGAATATCGATGTGATTAAACAAATGCTCTTGCATGAACCGAACATAACTCTGCAATTCCTGCGGGTTCATTGGATAGTATTCATCCAAATTGAAAGTGTGAACATTCTTAAAACTGAGACCCTTCTTATGAAGGTTCACCAGCTCAGAATAAACCCGTGTTGGCGTTGAACCGGTGGCTAAGCCAAGCACACAAGGTTTTCCTTCCTTTTCTTTGCTCTTAATTAAAGCAGCAATTTCTTTCGCCACAGAAACAGAGGCATCTTCGGAAGATTTGAAAATCTTTACTGGGATCTTTTCAAAGGCAGTAAGGTCGTTATTCATATTTTTGATTGATTTTAGGCCTTGTGGTATTTAAAGAGCAAAGTATCTTAAAAAGTGCGAAATTTTCAAGTGTTTGCGGTAACATAATTTTATATGAGCCATTTCAGAACGATCGTTAGTCCTTCAATATCACCTTTTAAAGTCGGTATAAAAGACCGCTTTATCACAATAGGCTCCTGTTTTGCCGATGTTATAGGAGGTTATTTAAAGCACCATAAAATTGAAACCAGCGCTAATCCGTTTGGCACCCTCTACAGCCCTGCCGCCATTCACAAAGTTTTGAGTTATGCTATTTTCAATAAAAGCCTGCCCGAGCAGACTTTCCTACAGAATCAAGACATTCATCTAAACTACGATTTCCATTCTGAATTCTCGGCCTTGCAAAAAGAAGTTTTAAAAAGCCGGTTGAAGGAATGCATTCTAAAAACGCATCAATTTTTAGTGAATTCAAACTACCTCATCATTACCTATGGAAGCTCATGGGTTTATGAACGAATCGAAACGGGAGAATTAGTAGCGAACTGCCACAAGATGCCGGCAAAACTTTTTGCGAAATCATTGCTTACGCAGAAAAAAATAATTGAATCGTTTGATCCTCTTTATCAGGATCTGAAAAAACTAAATCCAAACATGAAGATTATTCTTACCGTCAGTCCGGTGCGTCATTTAAAAGATACACTCGAATTAAATAGTATTAGCAAATCGATTCTTCGCACAGCTTGCCATACCTTAACCGAAACCTATTCTAATGTAGAATATTTTCCCGCTTATGAAATCATGATGGATGATTTGCGTGACTATCGTTTTTATAAATCGGATATGATCCATCCTTCGGAAGATGCAGGAGAATACATCTGGCAAAAATTTACCGATACCTTTATGGATGATTCAACAAAACAGTTTTTTGAAAAATGGAATGGCATACAATCCGCATTAGCACACAAACCATTTCATCCATCGTCTGCCGCCCACCATCAATTTCTAAAATCAACATTACTTAAACTGGAAGAACTTAAATCCACAGTAAATGTTGATGAAGAAATGAATTTAATACAAGCACAACTTCAAAATTCCTAATTCAAACTGGTTAATGTCAAATACCTCCGATAAAAAAGCGAATCGCTTAATACATACTGCGTCACCTTACTTACATCAACATGCCTACAATCCGGTGGACTGGTACCCGTGGGGAAGTGAAGCGCTGCAAAAAGCGAAGCGAGAAGATAAACCGATTTTAGTGAGCATTGGATATTCAGCCTGCCATTGGTGCCATGTAATGGAGCGCGAATCGTTTGAGAAAAATGATGTAGCAGCAGTGATGAACGAATACTTTGTTTGCATCAAGGTAGATCGCGAAGAACGACCTGACATAGATCAGGTTTACATGGAGGCTGTGCAGGCACTAGGTGTAAATGGAGGCTGGCCTTTGAATGTATTTATTACACCCGACCAGAAACCATTTTTCGGAGGCACCTATTTCTCTCCACAAACCTGGGTGCAGGTATTGAAAAATATAAACAATGCCTTTATCGCAAATCGGGGTAAGGTTGAAGATACAGCCGAAGAGCTTCGGTTACATTTATTAAAATCAGATGTTGAACGCTTCCGACAAACCAATTCATCCAATGAACTCAAGACTGATCCTAGTTTAATTTTTCAAAATCTGGAAAAACGATTTGATCATCATCTTGGTGGAATGAATAAAGCTCCCAAGTTTGTGATGCCCACCATTTGGTTATGGTTGCTTCGTTATCACTCAATAAATAAAAATGAAAGCGCACTGAGTATGGTAAATCTTACCTTATCCAAAATGGCACGAGGTGGATTGTATGATCAACTCGCTGGTGGCTTTGCGCGATATTCAGTTGATGCAAATTGGTTTGCTCCTCACTTTGAAAAAATGTTGTACGATAATGCTCAACTTATGAGTTTATATTCAGAAGCATTCTCCATTACAAAATCAGAACGATACAAAGAAATTGTTTACGATACTTTTCATTGGCTTTCAAATGAGATGACGAGTGCGGAAGGTGGATTCTATTCCGCACTTGATGCCGACAGCGAAGGTATTGAAGGTAAGTTCTATTGTTGGACATATTCTGAGTTAGAAGAAGTCTTTGGAAAAGAAACGGATAAAGTAGCTGCCTACTTTCAAGCCACAACAGAAGGTAATTGGGAGCACGGAATGAATATCCTGCTTGATACGCATGAACATGCAGATGATTCCATAAAATCAATTAAAGAAAAATTACTTCAAGCCAGAAGCAAACGCATTCGTCCGGGGTTAGATGATAAAATTCTAACCGGATGGAATGCCATGATGATTCAAGGTCTTACCGATGCCTACAAAACATTTAGTGATGATGCCTTCTTACAACTCGCATCGAAAAACATTTCATTTTTAGAAACTTACCTTATTGATGATGGTAAGGTATTCCGAACGTTTAAAGGTAAGCGCGCTGATACAGAAGGATTCCTGGAAGATTATGCATTTCTTATACAAGCCTATATGGCTCTGTATCATGTTACCTTTAATGAAGAGTGGCTAAACAAATCTGAAAAATGGTGCATGTATGTACTGAATAATTTTTATGATGAAGCAGAAGGATACTTTCATTTCAATTCAAACACTGCTGAACAACTCATTGCAAGAAAGAAAGAGATTATGGACAATGTTATTCCCTCTTCCAACTCGGTGATGGCCCTAAATCTTTATCGTCTTGGTATTCTATTGGACAAGGAAGATTGGAAAAGGATTTCAAACACCATGGTGTCGCAACTGATTTCATTGATTGAATCAGAACCCGGTTACATGTCGAATTGGGGGATGCTGCTCGCTGAAATGAATTCAGGAATGGCTGAAGTAGTAATCGTTGGAAATGATGTTGAAGAAAAAAGAAAAGAACTACACACACATTATCTACCTTTTTCCTTAACCCTCGGAACCAAAACAAAAAGTACGTTACCTTTACTAGAAGGTCGTGAATCAAAAGGTGGAGAGACCATGATTTACGTTTGCTTCAACAAGACTTGTAAATTACCGACTACTCGGATAAGTGAAGCATTGGAACAGGTAAAGCATAAAGCGTGAAGCACAAAGTATAAAGTTAAATTACAAAATAGCATTCAACTTTGTGGTTCCTTCGTGGCTTCGTGGAAAAAAATTTACGCCACCAAGACACAAGATTACAAAGATCCACAAAGAAATACCTATCAAATCAAAAATCATTAAACAATGAAAAGTATAATTCTCAGTCTTTTCTTTTCTGTAATTATCCTCGCTTGTTCTCAAAAGGAAATTAATCCACCTGCACCTCTTCTACCCATTCCTACCGAAAGTCAGGTGGGATGGCACGAGATGGAGATGAATGCCTTTGTTCATTTTACCACCAATACCTTTACCGGAAAAGAATGGGGCTATGGTGATGAAAGTCCTTCGATCTTTAACCCAACTTCTTTTGATGCAGATCAGTGGGTAAGTACTTTTAAAGAAACAGGTTTTAAAGGTGTGATCTTAACGTGTAAACATCATGATGGATTTTGCTTATGGCCAAGCAAATTCACAGAGCACTCTGTAAAAAACAGCCCTTTTAAAAATGGCGAAGGTGATGTCGTTCGCGCAGTTGCTGATGCCTGCAAAAAATATAATTTAAAATTTGGCATTTACCTTTCTCCGTGGGATCGCAATCACAATGACTATGGATCACCAGCTTACCTTGATTATTACCGAAATCAATTGAATGAATTATTCACTACCTATGGTCCTGTATTTGAAATGTGGTTTGATGGTGCCAATGGTGGCGATGGATTTTATGGAGGCAAGCGGGAAAAGAGAAGCATAAATGGTGCTACCTATTACGATTGGCCAACAACATTAGATCAGGTTCGCTCCCTTGAACCCAATATCATTTTCTTTAGCGATGCAGGACCAGGCGTGCGTTGGGTTGGAAATGAAAAAGGAATTGCCGGTGAAACAAATTGGAATACCATTAGCACCGATACACTTTATGCAGGCAAAGCAGGTATTGAAAACCTCCTCAACACGGGTTCTGAAAATGGAGACAAATGGATACCCGCTGAAGTTGATGTATCGATTCGGCCGGGATGGTTTTATCATGCTGATCAAGATTCACTGGTAAAGACGCCCGAAAAATTATTTGACATTTATCTTACTTCAGTTGGGCGAGGGTCTACACTGCTGTTAAACATTCCACCCGATCAACGTGGACTTGTTCATGAAAATGATGTTGTCGCATTGAAAGGTTTCCGAAAAATTCTGGATGAGACATTCAAAACCGATCTTGCCCTACACGTAAAAACGGAAGCTAGTTCAGAACGCGGCCACGCAGAGCAATTTTCATCAGCCAATCTCACGGATGGAAATAAAGAAAGTTATTGGACAACCGATGATGACATTACTTCCGCTTCGATTGAAATCGATCTTGAAAAAAATCAAACCATAAACTACATCGAACTTCAGGAACACATTAAACTTGGTCAACGAGTAAAATCATTTACCCTTGAAGTTTGGAAGAATAATGCCTGGCAGATTATTGCACAAGGCTCGACCATCGGCTATAAGCGAATTATAAAAATTGATCCCATAGAAACGACTAAAGTCAAAGTCAATATTACCGAATCAAAAGCTTGTCCTGTACTTTCGGGTGTTTCTATCTATTAAGTCAGAACTTGTTTCGAGAATCAAAGTGGCCTGATTATAGTTAGTTCCAAGACAGGTTTAGATACCTTGAAAGAAGGAACGTAACATTAGTCGATGTAACGCGTTTTTTAAGGATCAACATCCTAACAATTGTTTTTTGGTGTTGATCTAACCAGTACATTTGCAGGAAATACAGATGAGTTAACACCTGAATCTGTGTTCGTCCCGTTGGGATAAACATCAGACTGGTGAGTTCCATCAGACATACCCTAACATAAAATTAATTAAAGATGAAAAAATCACTTATTCTCAGTATTGCCTTAGTCATTTGCGGAAGCATGGCATACGCACAAAATTCAAAATCATTTTACAAGTCATCGTATGAATCACGAAACAGTGGTTCCTGGGATCAGGCCTCCTCAATAATAAGTTTTGGATTAGGCTTTCCAAATGTAGCTCCTAATGCTTATGGTGGAAATTCCGGTTTCCCTCCATTGTATGTTAAGTATGAACATGGATTCTTACGCGATGAAGTAGGATTGGGCGGATATGTGTCTACAGGTTTTGGTGAAACTGGAAATTATTATGGCGTTGGCAATCCAGTGGGATATCAAACTAATTTCTTTGCTTTTAGTATAGCAGTTTTAGGATACTACCATTTCAATAAGCTCATACCTATTGAAAAAATGGATGTTTATGCAGGAGCGGGTTTAGCATTTAAGAACGTATCCTATGATGATCAGGATTATTATGACAACGATGCAACTATAACTGTTCCAGTTAAGGTAGGTATTCGCTATTATATCAAACCCGCATTTGCATTTTATGCAGAAAGTGGATGGGATGGTATGAGTGCTATTAACTTAGGTGTGACTTTAAAGCTTAACTAGTAAAATCTGTTTCTCTGATTGTTACCAGACAGAAAAGAGCCTCTATCACGGGGCTCTTTTTTTTCGTACTTCAAATATTCGGCTTTTCTTAACCTCGTGAATCAAATAAAATGAACAAGTCATTATGTTTAGTGTTTCTGATTTTGATTATTGGGCCGGCCTTAATTGCTCAGGATTCAAAATCGTTTTACAAGTCATCATACGAATCCCGCAACAGCGGTTCATTTGAACAATCGGCTGCTCTGTTAACGTTTGGATTGGGTATTCCTAATGTTGCAGGAGACCACCATGATAATAATGGTTTCCCACCGCTGTATGCAAAATTTGAACATGGATTTTTGCGCGATGAGGTTGGGCTTGGAGGATATATTTCTTCAGGATGGGGAACGACAGATAAAAACGGAAATAATGATGACACAAATTTTAGCGCATTTAGCTTTGCCATACTAGGTTATTATCATTTCAACAAGCTCATCCCCATAAAAGAAATGGATGTGTATGCCGCCACCGGATTTGCCTATCGTGTGGTTTCGTATAATGATTACTATGACAATAATAACAATGCTCGAATGGTTTGGCGTGTTGGAATTCGGTATTACGTTAAACCAAAATTTGCATTCTATTTTGAAAGCGGAGATGATGGCATGAGTCAAGTAAACATGGGCATTACGCTCAAGCTTAAATAAACAGAATATAAGGCCTGGTCTTACCAGGTAAAAAAGAGGATCCTGATAAGGGATCCTTTTTTTATACCCTCTTTATTCGGAAATTATTTTGATTGACATTAAACCTTGATCCAGTCTGACAGTCTAAGCCTCAATTAACATGAACATTAATTCTCTTAAAATGAAAAGCTTTATTTTTTCGATCGTCATAGCACTGGTGACAGTTACTGGAACATCACAAGCAGCACAGGCACAAACTCACCACAAAGAAAAACGCGTTAAGCGCCATGCCGCCCGGGTGCATCATCGTCATCGGGTTGTTGTTAGAAGGGCTCATATTCGATATGCTCATTTGCCAAGATGGAGAGCATCGGTTGCTGTTGTACCTACCAGTGCAGTAATCATCAAAACAAAAACGAACCCTTATTATTTTGATCGTGGTGTTTACTATACTCCCCGCAATAATGCGTATGTAGTGGTTCGGCCAGTTGCAGGTGTTCGGATTCGTGTTCTTCCTGTAGGGTATCGAAGAGTTGTGGTTGGTACCCGTCCTTACTTCTACTACTATGGAACATTCTACACTCAGGTCGACAAGAGTGATGAGTACGAAACTATTGATGCCCCGGAAGGCGCAATCGTAGATGCCTTACCAGAGGGTTACGATGTAAAGAAAGTTGACGGTACAGAATATTACGTTCTCGATGATGTTTACTATGCCGAAGTAGAAACCGATGAAGTAGAGGATGGTGTTGGTTACGAAGTAGTGAAAATCTAGTAATCGGTGTTTGGTAATCGGTAATCAGTGTTCACGCAAACTGATTACTGATTACCGAATACCATTTATATCCGTGCCTGATAGGTATACAATTGAAAATACCTTCCCTTCTTCTCGATCAACTCTTCATGTTTGCCGCGCTCTTCAATCTTTCCATCTTCAATAACTAAAATCTGATCCGCTTGCCGGATGGTACTCAATCGGTGAGCGATAACAAAAGTGGTTCGGCCTTTCATCAGACTGCGTAAACTTTCCTGAATAAAGCTTTCGCTTTCCGTATCCAGATTGGAAGTAGCTTCATCTAAGATCAATACTCTTGGGTTTGCAAGGATCGCTCGAGCAATGGCAATGCGTTGTCTTTGTCCCCCAGATAGTTTAACTCCACGCTCACCAATTACGGTATCCAATCCTTTCTCAAAACGATCTGTAAATTCATGAACAAATGCTGCACGAACTGCTTTCAGTAATTCATCCTCAGTGGCGTTTGGTCTTGGGAATAAAATATTCTCGCGTATCGTACCTTCAAACAAGAAGTCATCTTGGAGTACAACACCCAACTGACTCCGATAACTATTCAATGATACTTTTGTAAGATCAACACCGTCTACAGTAATCTTTCCGCTACCTGGATTTAAAAATGTAGCGGCCAGTCCTGCGATGGTTGTCTTACCTGATCCTGATGTTCCTACCAATGCGGTTACCGATCCAATAGGAGAAGTGAAGTTTATATTCTTTAATACGGGCTTACCTTCTTCATATTCAAAAGAGACATCGTTAAAAACAATTTCTCCCTTAATATCATCGAGTTTTTCTGTTCGAACTGAACCGTCATCTTCAATCGCCATGTTCATAATTTCTTCGGTGCGATCCAATCCGGCAAATGCTTCTGTTAATTGAGAACCAATGTTACTCATCTGAACAATCGGGAACGTCACAAAACCTAGAAACAACACGAATGAAATAAGATCGCCCATTGTCATGGTGTTTTGAATTACATTATATCCACCTAGTCCCATAATACCAACAGTAGCCAACCCAATTAGGAAGGTAGCCGAGCTCGTAAGCAAGCTGGTTGATGTGAGACTCTTCTTTACATTCAAATAAAGCTTCTCAACTCCCTTTTCAAATGTTTTGATCTCCTGATTTTCAGCATTAAAACCTTTGATCACACGAACGCCATTTAATGTTTCAGTAAGACGGCCTGTTACTTCAGCATTCAACTCACCACGTTCACGAAACACCGGGCGGATATAACTAAATGCTTTGAAAGAGATAAAACCAAAAATGGCCATCGGAACCAAAACCAAAAGTGTCATGATCGGACTGATCTTAATCAACATCACAAGGCATATCACGGCACTGAGCGTTCCTCCAACCAATTGAAGCAGTCCTGTTCCAACCAGATTTCGAACACCTTCAACATCGGTCATGATGCGAGATACCAATGCACCTGATTTTGTATTATCAAAGAATCGAGTAGGCAATCGAAGAATTTGCTTTTGAACCCGCACACGCAAAACAGAAATGAGATGCTGCGCCTCCACACTTAAGATATTGGTAAGAATATAGGATGTAACAGCCTGAATAATGATCGATACCAAAATGGCTCCCAAAATTACCTTCAGCATATAAAGGTCTTTATTCCCCATTACATCATCAATCAGGTATTTGGTAGCCCAGGGTATTACGAGTGAAGCCACACGGCTGATCACAATCAGTATTAATCCAATGAATATTAATTTCTTTCTGGGCCAGATAATCGTTTTAAAGACATGACCAATGGTAACTTTTTGTTTTGGGGGCATAGAGAAATGTATCGTTAACCGTGAAATAGACGGAGGAAGCCAATTTTTAGTCTTGCCCCTTAAAATTTTTTGACAAACATAAAGTAAAAAGAAGTTAAGAATAAACGTTTGCAATCGCAGAATATTCGCAATTCCATCTTAAATTTCAGAATGGTAATACATTTTTATAAGACTGTCGGTTCAGTATTCCTTCTCTTTTTTTCGACATCTCTTCTCTTCGCACAACTCGAATGTGAATTGAAGAAAGAGCAAGACAGCATAAAAGTCTATACCTGTAGCTCTGATCAATCTAAATTCAAATCCATTAAAGCTTCCTTTGAAGTAAATGCAACAGCTCCTCAGCTCGCGGCAATGATAATGGATATTGCCGGCTATAATGATTGGCAATACAAAACCATTAATGCCAAAATCCTGAAAAGGATTACCAGGCAAGAGTTGATCTACTATGTAGAAATTGTTTCCCCGTGGCCGGTTAGTAACCGCGATCTTGTTGTGCATCTAAAAATTGAACAAGATTCCGTTACCAAAAAAATGGTCTTTTCAGCCAATGGCATTCCGAATTATATACCTGCGAAAGAAGGTATCACCCGTGTGCCCATGTCTAAATCAACCTGGGTGGTTGTACCCGTTTCTTCAAACAAGATGAAGGTTGAATATTCCATGAATGTAGACCCAAGTGGATCGGTGCCAGCCTGGATGATGAATATGGTTTCTGCTGACGGCCCGTTTGAATCGTTCTATACTTTGAAAAATAAAATCAAGGGAAGGAACTACACGAAAGCGGATGCACCTTTTATTTTGGATTGATCAAAGCCTCATCCCGGCCCTCTCCGGAGGAGAGGGAATAGATTCTACAAAGAAAAAGAATATGATTTTATTATTACAGAGACGACTCGCGTTAATCACTCCACTCCGAAGAGAGAAAATTAATTCGTGCATTCGTAGCATCACTTACGCGTAAAGTGCTTCCTTCTGCTCGGCTACCTTATCGCTTCCAATATATTCATCGTACGTCATCATCTTATCGATAAAACCATTCGGGGTTATTTCGATAATACGATTGGCAACGGTTTGGGTGAACTCGTGATCGTGTGAGGTAAATAAAACCGTTCCGGGAAAATCTTTCAAGGCATTGTTAAAGGCTGTAATGGATTCAAGATCCAAATGGTTTGTTGGTTCATCCAGGATCAGTACGTTAGCGCCTACCAGCATCATGCGGGAAATCATACAGCGCACTTTCTCTCCTCCTGATAACACACTGCATTTTTTGAATACTTCTTCTCCCGAGAAAAGCATCTTACCTAAGAAACCACGTACATACGTTTCATCTTTATTTTCTTCCTCTGCAAACTGACGAAGCCAGTCTATTAAATTATCATCCGATTGGAAGAATGCTTCGTTGTTATTTGGCAGGTACGCTGTTGTAATAGTCTGACCAAATTTAAAATCACCCGAATCTGCTTTCTCCTCGCCCATCAAAATTTTGAACAATGAAGTAATTGCTAAACTATCTTTTCCGACAAAAGCAATCTTGTCTCCTTTGTTCACATAGAAGTCAAGGTTCTTGAAAAGCGTGGTTCCATTTAAGGAGAACGTCATGTTCTCTACGTGCAACGTTTGATCGCCAGCTGTTCTTTTCTGTTGATAAATAATGGCTGGATATTTCCGTGTTGATGGTTGAATATCATCCACATTGATTTTCTCCAATAACTTTCTTCTGCTGGTTGCCTGACGCGACTTAGAAGCATTCGCACTAAAGCGCATGATAAATTCCTGCAATTCCTTTTTCTTCTCTTCCGCTTTCTTGTTTGCAGAAGAACGCTGTGCCGATGCCAACTGACTCGACTGATACCAGAACGAATAATTTCCGGAGTATAGTTTTATGGCGGTAAAATCAATATCAACAATGTGCGTACAAACTGTATCTAAAAAGTGACGATCGTGAGAAACAACAATCACCGTGTTTTTAAAATCCAATAGAAAATCTTCCAACCAGGTTATGGTATGAATGTCCAAATCGTTGGTAGGTTCATCCAGAATCAAAATATCAGGGTTACCAAAAATAGCTTGTGCCAGGAGCACGCGCACCTTTTGATTTCCACTTAACTCTTTCACCAATTTGGAATGATCTTCTTCCGTGATACCTAATCCACTTAGCAACGATGCTGCATCCGATTCTGCATTCCATCCATCCATCTCAGCAAACTCAGCTTCTAACTCAGAAGCACGAATACCATCCGCTTCAGAGAAGTCAGGTCTTTCGTAAATCGCATCTTTCTCTTTCATGATGCTCCAGAGTTTGGAATGCCCCATCATCACCGTATCCAAAACAGGTATCTCATCAAACTCATGGTGGTTCTGACGAAGAACAGCCATGCGCTTGCCCGGATCAATGCTAACATTACCACGCGTTGGGTCGATATCACCCGAAAGAATTTTCAGAAAAGTAGATTTCCCGGCACCGTTGGCACCTATTACGCCATAGCAGTTGCCCGAGATGAACTTGAGGTTTACCTCGTCAAACAAAACGCGCTTACCGAACTGAAGTGAAAGATTATTTGCAGCAATCATATTATGAAAATGAACGGCAAAAGTAGTAAAAATCAGCTAGTTAACTTAGGGAAGACCGAGAACTAAAATTAATTCTGTGGATATGGATGGCGGCAAATTTCTATTTTGAAAGAGCGCTAAAAGGCATTTTAATCTTTGCCCCAATTGCAAACGAATGAAGTGAATCCATTGGGGTAAGTGGGCAAAATCTATTGATCCACTATAATTTTCTTGATCTGGAGTGTGCTCCCTGTAATGATCTTCAAAATGTACATTCCTTGCTTAGGATTTGAAATGGCAATGCGTGTATTCTCTTCATCTTGTTGTGAAGTATATGAAACGGATTGTCCTGTAACATTTACAATTTCCATTCGGTCATACTTTCCGCGAACGAAAAATTGACCTCCGCTTGGATTTGGAAAAACCTGCAAGTTTTGACTTTTCTCTTCACCAATTCCGGTAACGACATCTGCTTCACCAAAACGCGGACGAATCATTAAGCTACCTTCTACAGCATCGTTAACATTCCACACCCCGTTGGTATACACAATCATTTTATCACCGGTATTATTGCTGACATCCAAGCCCACAATTACAGTTCCGCTCGCTGTGGCCTTCCAACCAATATAATAGGTAAGTCCAACTAAAAATGGCTCTCCAAATTCAACGTATTGAAATTTGTTGGTGCCCTTTTTTTCAATCAGATAACTAGGTCTGGTATACAATATCTCACCTGGCAATCCTCCATTATCATCATAAATAATAAAGTCAGCAGTAATACCATTCACTACTCCGAAATCAGGAAAGTAAATATCGAAGCCCTGTAAGAATGCAATGGAATCAGGAATGGCAGAAGGCCGTGTAAACTGATAGGCTAACCGATTACCTTCTCTGGTTAAGGCTGCTGAATATTCTGCTACGCCATCATCGTAGGCATAGTAATCATCTAGGTTGTAACTATTAGAAATCGTATCGTTAATTCTTAAATCAATTGGTGAAAAGTTGAATCTTTCAGCATCCACCGAATCTCCGCTAATCAACTTTAACATGAACTCCACTCTAATCGAATCAGCATCGGGATCAAATTGAAGAACATCGGCTGGATCTGGAAGAACACCTATCTTTTGCTGAACTCTTTGAAATGCCAACATTAGCCCACCAAGTTTACCAACATCATCTTTAATTAATCTTTTTTTATAGGTTGTAGACCCTGAATTTTTAAAGTTTATGAATTTTGCGTCCGCTCGATATGAATTTGATATTGAGTCATTATCCAAATTCTTAACATCAAACATCACACTATCAACTTTTGGTGCAGCAAAGAAATGTTTTATTGGCATAGCACTGTAATTTCCAAAAAGTTGAGTCATTGTAGATGCCAATGCACGATCCGGAAAAGAATTATCATTAATTGTTCTTCCTTTATTCAGATATACATAATCAATATTCCAGGTATCAAACGGGCCGCTTTCTCTGCCATAGTTTTGAAAACGAAACTGAAATGCATCGTGAAAGTATTTCGGATTATTAATCTGAACGATGGTATCGTAAAAAACAGTTTTATCAAATGACGATTTTGTACTGATCTTTATTGAATCAACCCATTTACCTGTATTGTCTTTAAGTTGTAAAAGCATATAATCTGAAGGGTCGGGTGCTTCACCATTACCTTGCCACTGATAGGAGAAACTTAAAAAAACAGAATTACGCAGTGGAGCAGAAACTTCGTCTAAGTTTATGAACTGTGATTGTAGTGTATCACGAAAACCATTCTTCAGAATGAGATCAGAATACGGTAAGCCCAGTGAATCCAGTCCGTCAAATGAAGCAACATTAATCGTGGGTGCGTTAATTCCCAGTCCATCGTTGATCCAGACTTTTCTACCTTTTGACCAACGGGAAGTTATAGGTGCATTTGAATCTGTATTGGTAGAATCATTTACTACCGTGAATGAAAAATCATCCCAAAAGGGAAGAGAAATAGTAACGTCTTGTTTGCGTGCTACCTCTGCTTTTGATTTTGAAGTTGGAGATGGATTATTTCGAGGAGCCGGAAATCGTAAAAGCTGTGCTACAGCTGTTGATACGAAGCCCAATGAAAATATGGTTAATAAAACAGCAATACCTATATGCTTGCGTGAAATCAAGCAGATGAAACAATGGCGCAGGAATATAGGATTAAGGATTTTCACTTTCTTCGTCTTCTTCTTCACCCGGAATTGGCGTGCCCGCTTTACCGATCCAAAGATCAACGGCATCACCTACCTTTATATTTTCCCCTGGCTCAGGCATTTGCTTTAAAACTATGCCTCCGGTTGTATCTCCTAATAAAGTGATATTACCAACATTCAAATTCCAGCCGGAAATAACAAACTCTGCCTCGTCATAAGGTAAATCGAGAAAACTTGGAAGTTCAAGCTTGCCCCCGGTGCCACCATCCATTACGACCAAATCGATAATGGAACCTTTCGGAACGCGATCTCCTGCTTTTTTCTTTTCACCCAGGTATTTCATCTCCTTCACAATATTAAAAGGACCTGCCACCAACTCAATTTTTCCTCGTCTCAATTCATTGCTGCGCAACACGGCATCAGCATTAACAACCGAACCATCAATAAGATTGGGAAGCGGAACAGTAGGCGGATCAGCTCGATTAATCGAAATAAAAATTTTTCTACCTTCCTTTACTTTCGAACCCGCATGTGGAAATTGTTTGAGCACGGTTAACGGAGGATAATCTGCTGAATACGATGAGTCGTTTATTTCATAACGTAAATTCCGGTTTACTAAAAAACGTTCTAGTTCCGATATGCTTGAGCCTTCCACATTGGGTACAGTAATGGTTTCACCGTGATTGGTTGTGTTGGGCAGGTAAACAAAGAAATACAAAACACTTAATAGTATAATCGTACCTGCAGCCAACAAAAAATGAAGGAGTAATCCGCCTAATGTATTGGTGTTAAATCGCTTGAAGTTAAAACTCATCTCTTGCTGTTAAGGAGTAAATATACAACCATCAGAATTTTAATGACGATTCGAATTCGCGCTCAATACGTTTGCTTCGGTCGTAGCGCTCTTGTGCAAGGTCGAATAGACGGCTGATCAGTTTGGTAAAGCTAACGCCTCTCTCTTTCCACATCATCGGGAACATACTGGAGTTGGTAAAACCCGGAATGGTATTGATTTCATTCACGAAAATATTTCCCTTCTTGTCCAGGAATAAATCAACACGTGAAAAATCTTCACAGTGCAGTACCTCATAGGCTTTAACAGAAGCCTTCCTGATTTTTTCTACTACTGCTTTCGATAATTGTGCCGGTACATCAATGCGCACGGCCTCCGGATCTACATACTTTGCATCGAACGTATAGAACTCATACTTTTTGTTGATTACTATCTCACCCGGATTGGATGCTTCCGCAGGATAGTTTCCGAGAATAGCACATTCAATTTCACGACCGCTTACATATTGCTCTACCAATATCTCATCATCATACCGAAATGAATCTTCAAGCGCGATCGTAAATTCTTTTTTGTTTTTCACTTTCGAAACACCAACCGAAGAACCAAGACTTCCGGATTTCACCATAAAGGGTAGTCCTATTTTCTTTACAATAGCATTGAAACTGATTTTATCTTTTTCAGAAAAATGAAAGGAAAGAAAATCCGTTACCGGCAATCCTGCATCCTTCAACATGCGCTTGGCTACTACCTTGTTCATCGACATTGATGAGCCTAAAACGCCAGTGCCCACCATCGGTATATCCATCGCTTTAATTAGACCCTGAATACTTCCGTCTTCACCATCCGTGCCATGCAATACAGGAAAAATGGCGTCAACAGAAAATCGTTTACCTGTAGAAAGATTAATAAACCCAGGCTTTTGAGCATCCAGCACCAAACTCAGTGGCGCTCCTTTCTGAATATTTTTATCGACACCAGAAGCAAGAAACCATTTACCAGATTTGCTAATACCTATGGGAATAGGGATGTACTTTTTCTTATCAATAAACTCTACAATGTTTCGGGCTGAGTTGATAGATACACCATGTTCTACAGAACGACCTCCAAATAAGATGGCTACTTTTTTCTTTTTTGACATTCACAGAAATTTTCGTTGCCGAAAGATACTGAAAAGGTGCAACTAAATGCACTTCACAAAGTGCATCAAAACCTGCATCTATACGGTAATATTATGCTCTATTCGCCAAATACTTTCATTACCAATGGCGCTGGACTAAAGCAGAGTATAAAGATGATAACGGCAAGCCAGCCCAATGCAATACGCTTACCATCTAAGGGTTCTTCAATTTCGCAAGGAGGGTGATCAATACCTATAAACATACCAATCACAAAAACGAAAAGAAGCCAGCCCGAATACCCTTCAACACCCGGAAACATCCACGATAAACCAAACTGAACAGCAAACATCAGAATGGCATACATCAACGTATCGCGCTTTGAAAGTTTCAATCCTGAAAAAGCAAGGTATAAGAAAACAAGGTATCCGGGAGCCCACATCACTAATGTATCGGGCGGATCTGTAGGTTTTACAAAACCAAAACCTGCATAGAAAATAACAATAGTAAAAAATACTGTCGCTATAATTCGGTGAATACGATACCCAAACAAGCCATATACAACATGCCCTCCATCGAGTTGACCAATGGGTAAAAGATTGAGACACGTAAATACAAGTGATATAAAACCAGCCAATAAAAACGGATAATGCATCAACTCGTGTGGATTCGGAACCAATGCAGGGTCAGCCACAAAATTTTTAAAAAAATAGAAAAGCAGATTATCACCTATCATTACATCGATAGTACCTGGTTTCATATCCTTATAAACAAAGTCGGCATAGTTCGCACCATACACTTTGTACTCAGGATGCATTTCAAAAATGTAATCAGCAGAAGGCAGGTGTGTAAATCCATAAAACAAAATGATCACAGTCATTATAAAACCTGCTAGTGGGCCTGCTATTCCAATGTCAAAATTTTGAACTTTTGAAGGAACTCTGTTTCGCAATCGAATCATTGCTCCCATTGTACCTATTGAAAATAGAATTGGTGGAAACGGAATGTAGTATGGTAATGATGTTTTTACTTTATAATAAATCGCTGTAAAGTAATGCCCAAATTCATGAACGGTTAGGATCAGCAGAAACGGAATAGAATACTCCATTCCTCCTATGAAATCATTCCAGCCAAAATCCTCCATGAAGATTGATCGTCCATGAGTCCACTCTGCACCCGCTAATGTTGTAGTGATGAACGTAACAATAAATAGCAAAATTTGAAGAAGTATTCTTTTTGTTTCTTTAGACATGGAAGTAAGTCAGAATGTGATCGGAAGTAGGAACATGCAACGTTTTAATACCAAGTGCTTTTGCACTGGTAATGTTGGCTTCAAGGTCATCAAGGAAAAGTGATTCATCAGCCTTTAAACCATTTTCTTCCAGTACCTGTTCAAAAATCTCAGCATCGGGCTTTCTTTTTTTCATCAGATGAGAATAGTATGCACGATGGAAGTAATCATCCAACAATACATTTTCACCATGAGCGGGCATGAGTTTCGTTTGGATGTAATTCAAATGAATGTTGTTGGTATTGCTGAGTAAATACACATTGTATTTCTTCTTGAGTCGATTCAATAATTCAAGATTGGCCAAAGGTATTCCCAATAGCATGGCATTCCAACACTGATCGATGGTATCATCGTTCACCTTAATGGAATAAACCTCCCGAACAAAATCACGGAATTCGGCATCGGTTAATAATCCCTTTTCATATTGTCCAAAACCAGAAGAAGAAAAGAACCTTTCTTTCACATCTTGCGTGGAATGACCCGAAACAGATGAAAAGGATTGCAAAGTATTCGCGACTGACAGATTGAGGATAACACCTCCTAAATCGAAGATGAGGTTTTTAACAGAAGGATCCGGAGGCATGAAAATCGTTTTGTGTATTCAGGCTCAAATATGTAACATTGCACCTCGATTTTCAAAAAAGATAAAAATCGGGCCCATAGCTCAGCTGGTTAGAGCACCTGACTCATAATCAGGGGGTCGCTGGATCGTGCCCAGCTGGGCCCACTTCATTATCAGGCAGTTACAGAAATGTAATTGCTTTTTTGTTTTAAGGGTAAACGGGTTTGTAAAGGTTGTGCAATTTCTTCAGTTTAGCTGTCCCTGTTACTCAGCCATCATCCATTCTTTGATTCCATCCAAAACATTTTATCGTTCATCCCCTATTTCATAAAAAGGAAAATGAAACAAAATCCCAGACCAGCTTTTAACCTTCATATAGAATCTACTTCGATTGTGAAAAAATTGGAAACGATTGTATAAACAAATTAAGAAAAGCATTCACCTCAAGCTTCACAAAGCAAGTCCAATTCAGTACATTTAGTTAATACATCATCAGGTTGAATTATTCTTTAATGTATCTGGACTAAATGAATCAATCACATTCAATATAGAAACGCATAACTCACTCATTAACCTAAATCTCATTAACCTAAACCAAAACATCATGACACCTGCTACACAAAATAGAAGGGAATGGCTCAAGCGTAGTGCACTGCTTACCGGTAGCCTTATCACTACACTGTCTGTTCCGTCCACACTCCTTGCAAAACCTGCTTTTGGCATGAAGCCTTATAACGGAAAGTGTAGTTTAACAGAACCGTATGGCATTATGCCCGATCCTATTGAGATGAAAGCAAGATTACTTGCCAATGAAAATCCATGGGGGCCAAGTAAGAAAGCGGTTCAAGCCATTGCTGAAAGTGCAACCAAGGGAAATCGCTACGTGTACAACAGTGCCTTCAAGATGGTTTCGATGCTAGCCAAAAAAGAAGGCGTTCCGGACGATCATATTTTATTGGCTCCAGGTTCAACGGATATTCTTGAGAAGACCGCCATTGCATTGTGTATGAAAGGTGGCAATGTAGTCTCTGCAGATCCTTCTTATTTGTCGCTGGTTAAAACTGCTGAGGCAATAGGTGCAACTTGGAAAAATATTCCGCTGAAGAAAGATTATGCCCATGATTTAAATGCAATGGCAGCGGCAATTGACTCACAAACAAAATTGGTTTACATCTGTAATCCAAATAATCCTACAGGTACCATTACACCTTCAGGTGAAATTCGGGAGTTCTGTAAAAATGTATCTTCTAAGGTTCCCGTGTTTATTGATGAAGCTTACCTTGAATTGATGGATAACCCGGAGAAGGAAACTTGTGTAGGATTGATTAATGAAGGACATGATGTAATTATCGCTCGTACCTTTTCAAAGATTCATGGAATGGCTGGTTTGAGAATGGGCTACATGGTTGCGAAACCTGAACGCATCAAATCCATTAAAGATCTTGTGCGAACAGAGATGGGAATCTGTGTTACCTCTTTAGAAGGCGCCATGGCGAGCTTAGAGGATGTAGAGTTTCAGCAGTTAACCCGGAAAAACAATAAAGAAACCAGGAGCTATGTTTTTGAAGAGTTGAAGAAGGCCGGATTAAATCCGATTCCTTCCTATACAAGTTTCATTCTTTTTCCAATTGAAATTCCCGCTGCAGATTTCGTGGCTAAAATGATGGCAAAGGGTGTGGGTATTCGCGGCTATACAATAAATGACAAGCCCTATTCACGGGTTAGCATGGGTACACGTGAAGAAGTTGAACTCTTTGTAAAAAGTCTGAATGAGGTAATCTAAAATGATCTACCTGCTATTCTTCTTAGCTGAAGAATAGCAGGCTATTAAAAAACTAAATCCGTTTTAACTTCTGGTTTTTAATGAGTCCGGCTATTTCAAAAACAGTTTACCTCATCATGATCATCGCGATAGGATACTTGATGAGAAAGAAATTCTCAACCAAGGATCATAAGGATGGAATCAAGACAATCATTTTAAGCCTTGCACTTCCGGCAACAATCTTCATCGCATTGTTAAAAATTGAGTTCTCAATTGAAATGATATTGGTGCCCTTGCTCGCTATTGCGTTCAACTTAATTTTATTTTTTCTGATTGATAAACTTCCGCTTCATTCTATTTTAAACATTCCGGAAAAACAGCATCGCGCATTATCCCTTCTTATTCCATCACTCGCCCCAGGTCTTTCTTGTTTCCCTTTCATCGCTGAATATTCCGGTGAGGGATCACTTGCATTAGCTGCTCTTGGTGATGTTGGAAATAAACTATTTGTACTTGTCATTGCTTACATGATTGCCATGCGCTGGTACTTCAATGTCAACAATATTGCGAATACCAGTAAACGCTCAAAAGTAAAAGATCTGCTTCGCGCACTGGTAGAAGAGCCGGTCAATCTTGTTATCATCACCGCCATTATCATGCTCGCGATGGGGATCAATTTCAGTTCACTTCCTGTCTTTGCTCAGATGAGTATTGATAAAATAAGCCTCATCATGACACCACTGGTTCTATTGTTCATCGGCATTTCAATGAAGCTCACCATGGAGCAAGTACGAACCATTTTTACTTTCCTGTTTCTGCGATCCGGATTAGCATTTCTTATTAGCGGCATATTACTGCTTATACTCCCGGTGAAAGATCTGGCAACGACTTTACTTATAGTAGTATTTCCTCAAAGCGCTTGCAGCTTCTGGCCCTATGCACACATGGCTGCCATCAGTAAATTAGAGAGAAAAACATCGGAACACGATCGCACCTTCGATCTGGATTTTGCCATGAATATTTTGGCATGCTCATTACCTTTCTCTGTGATCTTAATTCTTACTGTTTATTCTTCCGGAGAATTCTTTACCAGTCCAGTTTCCAATATCGGTGCAGGAATATTTTCCCTCTTACTTGGGACACTCCCAATAATGCTCTCCATAAAAAAAAGCAGCAGAGAAAGATTAAGCTTTACCAGTAAAATAGAATAGAAGTTGAGTTTCATCAATTAATAGAGGTCACGCCACTAAACTCTTCCCTTATTCCTCCTCCGGAATTAATGGAATAATAATTTTACAACGCGTACCTTTTCCTTCTTCACTTTCAATTTTCAAAAAACCAGAATGTACCTTTACAATCCGATCAACCAAGGCGAGGCCTAATCCTGACCCGGCAATAGTACCAACATTGGTTGCTCGAATCAGGGGTGTTTTGATTTTATCCATATCCATTGCAGGGATACCAATACCATAATCATTCACCTCAATAATGCTTTCAGTATTATTTTTAGAAAGCTCTACCTCCACTTTAGTGCTTGAATATTTCAAGGCATTATCTAAAATATTTTGAATTGCCATGGTGATCAGCAAGAGATTTCCATTAATTACAATAACCTGATCTGAGAGTTTTAAAGTAATCTCCCGCAATGGAAAACGAGCTCTAAAACTTGTAACGATTTCCTCAATCAAACTTGGTAATTCAATAACACCTCTTTCCGATTTTTCTGAATTTTCTTCTAATCTTGTGAGTACTAATAACCCATGTGTTGTCAGTTCTAATTTTTCGGCTTCCTGCATAACAACATACAGCGTGCGCTGATACTCTTCTGCTGTACGTGCCCGCGTTAACGTTAATTCTACTTCTGCCATAATAGCGGTAAGGGGCGTCTTCAATTCGTGCGATGCATTTTGCACAAAGCGCTTTTGGGTAAGGAAAGAAGCTTCTAATCTTTTTAGCAAATCATTGAAAGTTAAAATAAGCTCATCAATTTCATCCGGCTTTTCCATGGCGCCACCTGGCTTGGTGAAGGGAACACGATGACTTAAATTTTCTACTGATATTTTATTCACTTCATTAACCACATGTGTTACCGGTTGCAGTGATTTACGCGCAAAAAATAATCCCGCATAATAGGCCAACACTAAACTGATCAACCAACCAATAACAATTGCTTCTAATTCAAAACTTAACTTCCGCTGTCCGTAAACATCTTGCGCTGTTACGAAAACAAAATGTTCTTTTCCATTGATAAAGTGAACCATACCGACTGTACTGAATTCATCCTCATCAATAGAGAACTCTTTCTTCTTATGTAACACAGATAACCATTCCTTCGAAACTTCTTTCCTTCCTCTACTGAGGATAACTTCGTTATCGCGATAAATCACAACAGCCGGCTGAACTAATCCAAAGGTATTGATTTGATCAAGGGTCAATTCTGACACTTGCCTGGTAAAGAGAAGCGTTTCTAATTCCGCTTGTTGATTGAGTCGCGCTATAAAGTCTGCTTTGATAAAACTTTGTGTTACAAAATAGACAAAGACAAGAATAACACCGGTCAGAAATCCGCTGATGATGGTGAAACGAAATGCTAACCGTTGTCTGATTTTCACTGCTCAGAAATTTTTAAAACATACCCAAAACCGGTAATGGTATGAATGAGCTTGGGTGAGAAGTTCTTATCAATTTTATTGCGCAGGTAATTGATGTACACATCAATGAAATTTGTGCCGGTATCAAAATTCAACCCCCACACAGCCTCTGCTATTTCGAGGCGTGATCGTACCTTACCTTGATTGTGCGCTAAGTACTCCAGTAGAGAAAATTCTTTTGCAGTGAGCTGAACCATCTTATCGCTTCGCTTCACCAGTTTCGCATCAAAATCTAAAACCAAATCTGCCAGTGTAAACTTATTTGTAAATTCACTCTTATCACCATCCGCTACAGGTATTGAAATTGGATTTTTTTTTCTGCGGGTCAATGCTTTTACGCGAGCATATAATTCATTGAAACGAAAAGGTTTCGCTACATAATCATCAGCACCCGATTCTAAACCGAGAACGATATCATCGCTCATGCCCAGAGCTGTGAGCATCAATACAGGAGTTTGATCATCCTTCTCGCGCAACTGTTTGCAAAGTTCAAGTCCGTTGAGAAGCGGCAGGTTAACATCGAGTATAATTAAATCATACTGTCCGTTTTGAGCCAACTGTAAACCAATTTGCCCATCGTAGGCTACTTCTGCTTCATATCCCTCTTCTATCATGCCTCGTCTCAGTACTTCGGCTACATTGAGTTCGTCTTCTACAATCAGAATTTTCATGGGCTCAAAATAACAGGATTATAAACGGCAGTACAATGAAATTGAATATTCTAATACTTCTTTAACCAGAAGCTAAGCAAGTTTTAATCTAAACTATGAAATCACTTCAGTACTTGTATCCATCCTTTACAAGTGTCATGCTCCTCCACTGTAACCTCGTAATAATAAATACCTGAAGCCAGACCATTGGCTGACCAATCAGATTGGTAATCATCCGTTTCAAATACCTTATTACCCCATCGATTATAAAGTATCAACGCAACCTTGAAACCAAAATCAGCAGGGGTTACATCGGGAAGTTCTCCATACTGAATTGTGAATACATCATTCTTGCCCTCTTCTATTGAAGGTGTGATTACATTCGGAACCAGCAATGTAAATACAGGTGTGGGGATAATTTTCTCAGTTACGCAAAATTCACGAACCCCGACTAATTTAATCGAGTACAATCCATCCTGCTCAAACGTATGTCTTTGTTCAATCTCTTCACTTACAAAGCCATCACCAAAATCAAAAAACAATTGATCGCCCGGAAGGATACTACCGGTTA
The DNA here is from genome assembly GCA_036787535.1 of Chryseolinea sp. Classification (GTDB taxonomy): domain Bacteria; phylum Bacteroidota; class Bacteroidia; order Cytophagales; family Cyclobacteriaceae; genus Chryseolinea. The sequence continues at coordinate 4,213 of DAIQPD010000014.1, read as the reverse complement.
CACTTTTCACATACAGTTCTGGTCTTCCAGAACAGGCTGAAAGTCTGACCAATTCGAATTCGGGTGTAATAACATCGATAACATTTAGTTGAACAGAGTCTTGATGGACGCAGCCATTTGTTTCCGTAATCGTAATGTAATACAGGGTAGTGTCGTCTGGTGTTACCGAAGGCGTAGGATCAATCGATTCAAATACTCCATCTTCGCTTTTCCAAAGATAAGACTCACCACCACCAGAAAATAATGTATACTGAGTTCCCATACATAAATCATCATCATCTTGTATTTCCGTATCCGTATCAAAGACATCGATAACCGTTTGGGCAACGTCTCTTCCAATACAGGTATTTTGATCAATGGCTGTTAGGGTAACAATGTATCGTCCTGTTGATGCATACGCATGTTTTATGTTTTTCTTATCCAGTCTTACCAGCGCTGTTCCATCACCAAAATCCCATTGATACATTTCACCACCCGTACACAAATTTTCGAACACGATGCTATCGGGAAAACAAATCTTATTTAACCCCGGCATGTCAAGACCAATGGAATTGGTTTGTAGTCGTGCCTTCAACGAAGAGAGGTCAAACTTAAAAGCTGCGTTATTACAGTTTCCACTTCTGTTTACACGCGACCAGGCCGTAGGTGTGGTCGGAAAATCTGATGAAGGTCCTCCAGTGGCGTTGCCATTAACACATCCGGAACATACGGCATGATAGACAATTCCGCCTTTATCAAATCGGCTGGTACCACCATCAACATGTGTTCGCGATTGTGTGCCTCCAAGATACGTTGCATATAAAAGTTCTGAAGCATCATCGGTTAATACAATAAAATAAAAATCAGAGCCTGTAGTTGTTTTTTGAAACGCATCGGGTGTAATGGGCATACCAACGGTATTACTCTGCCAATGACCTGATGCTGCATTAAGGGTTCCACCCCAGCCCGTCATGTATAAGTTATTACATTCATTTACTAAGAATGCAGTTGGTGAAATATTGGGGATACCTATTCCCGATCCAAACACGGTTGAGAAACCAAGAACAGAAAGTGAATGATTAAACTTCTGAACAAATTGCCCACTGTTGGTATTATGAAATACACCTGGTGTAATTGGAAAAGTACCCGAAGTTTGTCCATACACATACACATCTTCATTTGAATTAAGATCTAGAAAATAAATCTGGTCGAAGGATGATGTACCGGTATAGGTGCCATAATAAAGGGTATCACCAGCACTTCCAATTTTTGCAATCCATCCATCAGCATCACCCTTCAATACAGTTTGGTAACTTCCAGTGGTTACCGGGAAATTTGTGCTGGTTGTTCCTCCACCTACATAGATATCATTATTGCTGGTAAGCTTTATGGTATGCGATGCATCCGTTCCATTCCCTCCTAAAAAAGCAGACCACTCTAATTGCGATAATTGCTTATTCAATTTAAATACAATAGCATCGGTCTCGCCACCTTTATACGTAGTATTAAAACTATTTAGTGTGGGGAAATCAGGTGACTGCGTTACGGAACTAACATAGACTTTGCCTTCATCATCGGTAATAATATCTCCCCGCAATTGATCACCATAGTTTTTAGTGAGTGCCCCAAAGTTTGTATTCAGTCCATCATTGGATGATCCACCTATAAAGGTAGAGCCCAATAACTGACTTCCATCCTTGCTGATGCGGGCCACAAAGATGTCAGAGCCAATATCAAATGGTAAGACGTGATTTACCGGAAATCCACCATTGAAAGACCTGTCAAATGCACCTATTGTTGTTGGGAAATTGAGAGAACTGGTAGTACCCAACACCATTAGTTCTTCATCTTTGTTCATGATTAAACTATGAGGCGATTCAGAATCATTCCCTCCTAAATAAGTTGCATATAGCATGTGTTCTCCTGCTGAGTCATACTTTAAAATGGCAACATCGTAAATACCTCCATAAGCAGTTTGAAACACACCCGGTGTAGCCGGAAAAAAACCGCCTGCATTGTTATGATTGGTTATGCCGGTTGAATACAAATTTCCTTTTTCACCGGGCGTAGCTGAACTTCCCCAGTTATCTGCAGTTGATCCTGAATAGGTAGAGAAAATTAACAGCGGATCAATTACCAGTTCATAACATGCATCATATCCTTTCGGGAAACGAAACGAAAGTTGATTTCCGGTTAATTGAAATTCGCATTCAACTTCTACTTTCTTTCCATTAATGAATTGAAAAGCAAATGGCCGCTGCTCTATAATTTCAGCCAAGGCTGTTCTGGCATAGAGATTTCCATTTTCCAATGTCAATGCATCTGCACCCTGGTATTCTATTGTAATAGGGGAAACGTCTGCACCCGGAGCAATAATAAAATCATACTTGGCATGTTCGCCCGATGAATATACCTTCATGTCGATACCGGTATAAAGCGAAGGATAAATAAACCCATCGTAGGCAAATGCTTTTGATGTCCAACGTTTCTCATCACTTCCTAAAAAATAATTGTAGTACTCAGTCGATTTGCCAAAAGGTAAAGGAATGGCATGTTGATTCGCTCCAATAAAATCCACATGAATGGCGTTGCCTTTAATTTCATTGTCTATTATTTTCTCACTATCTGCTTCACTTCTCTGAAGGTGTGTTTGCTCATGGAGTTCTTCCAATCGTTTTTCATCTAAGAAATAATACCGAAAGCCACCGGGCTCGATGGCCATTGTTCCTCCATTAATGTTGGCATAGAATAAAATATGGGCAGGCCACTGGTTTTTGTTTTCAATAAATTTAATACCGGGAGGAAGACCCGCATATGCATAAGGGGCTAGAAAAAACAAGAGGTAAAATAAAAAAAAACGCTTCATCCTATTCATCACCTTCATAATCACAAGATAACCCTACGTAATGTTGAAATTAAAAATCAAGATCACAAACTTTACTGTTACGCATTGACCACATGCGAAAGGTTGATGTTCTTGTTGCGCAAATCATGGCCTCCTTCCAGCACCGATTTCAGATTTGTCAGATAGAACGTCCAGCCATTCGAGCAATTAAGATGAAGATTCTTTTTTGGGTCTGAGTCGAGTGGAATATTTTCTTGTGTTAAGGTACAGATCGTTTCTCCGAATGCATGACTTAATGAAATCGTGACTACGCAGTTTCCGGAGAATAGGAACTTAAATACATTTCGTCCATTGGCTTCAATTACTTCTTTTCGTTCAAACACATCATCCGGATAGCCATACCAAAGCCAGTGATAATAATCGTTTGCCTGCACAAAATCATGGATATGCCGAACATGCCCCTGTTGATTTGTAAATTCTGCAGACCGCAGAAACCAGCGTTCCAAACCATCTTGTGTGGTCCACGCTTTGTAAACCTCCATTTCAGTCGAGCGGATACCAATTCGTAACGTAAAGGCATTCCATTTTTCAGAAAGCATTGTCATTCTTAAAGTTAATAAAAATAGAATTACGTGTTTTATATCACGCATACTTCGGTAGTCGCATTTCCTTTTATCTCTCAATATTCAGATTTCATCCTAAATTATTCCGGTTACATAAACCAGTTCTTGATCTTTGATGTTTAATCATTAGTTTTAAGAATATTGCCTAAACGCGATTTATGCATAAAACTTTACTGCTAATCTTTATATTCCTCAGTTCCATTGCACAAGCGCAAACATCGCAGCTTACGGGCAAGGTGACATCACTGGCTGACCCGGATGGCTTACCAGGTGTAACGATAATTGTAAGGGGAACCAATCAGGGAACCATCACCAGCATCAATGGTGAATTTACGCTTGAGGTTCAGACCGGTTCAATTATAGAATTTTCTTTCATTGGATATAATTCCCAACAAATTACTTATACTGGGCAAACCAACATCAATATTGTAATGGTTGAAAAACCAACTGAGTTAGGAGAGGTTGTGGTAATTGGCTATTCTACCATTGAACGAAAAGATATTACCGGAGCAGTCTCAACGGTTAATGCCGATAAAATAAAAGGTATTTCTATCAATGGTCTTGACCAGGCTTTGCAAGGACAGGCTCCGGGAGTTCAGGTAACACAATCCTCTGGCACGCCTGGAGGTGGAGTTTCGGTACGCATTAGAGGAGCCACTTCTATCAATGCCATTAACACTCCTCTATACATCATTGATGGAATACCTGTTGAAACAGGGCAATTAAGTGCAAGAGATTTTGGAGGGCAAAATGATAATGCATTGTC
>DAIQPD010000013.1:0-44326 GCA_036787535.1 Chryseolinea sp. | reverse complement strand
AATAGTTGTAACGCTAATAAGAAATAAATAGAGGTGATTTTGATGGCTGAAAATCCATGAAGTATCTGTAGGTCTGTGGAGGTTGGAATTCTGGATGATCTCTCTTTATAGAGCTTAAGCTAATTGCACTCCGATATTTTTTAGGGTTTGAAAGAACAATACCTATTGATGTTTCAGAATTACTGTAGTAATCCAAAAAATCTTTGTGTTTAATTCCAAGTTTTTTAGAATGAAGTCTCCACATGCTATCAGGTGGGCAAGAAATGAGATCATCAACCTCAGCTATTCCAATAATCGCTTTAACAGGTGTTGTACTATAAATAATTACGAAATCACCCTTACTAACCTTTGGTTTCGATTTCCGAAGCTCGATAGTTTTGGTTCCTTCTAAAATTTTATTGGCATACTCATGTTTTACAGAAATAAAAAGGTATTTCTTCATTTTAACTTTTGATAAATATGTGGAAATGCATTCATCTTCAATTTCACTGGGGACATGAAAGTGTTTCTTTTCATACCATTGAGCAATAATATCTTATTTATACTTCTAAAATCCAGACCCTGCGCAAAAATTTCTGTGTTACAGAATTTTAACACCTTAATAGGTCTTTTGCTGTCATCTTTAGCTAGTTTGTAAATTTCTTTCCAAGAATATATTCCAAATCGTTTGAATTTAGAATATAGAAACTTAGCCTCAGCAATTTTTATATCTGTCAAGTAAGAGCAAGCAAAAATTTGTTGTTGTCTATAATATCCCTTTTGGGTACTTGAATACCAAAGGATTCTTGCAGGAAAAGTCTCTGTATTCGGATTAACACTTCGATAATATACATTCTCCCTATTCCAGATTAAGTTGGGGTTAGCCCCAAAAAGCGATCCGTCCGAAGAAATACTATCAAAAAGCTGAGAGGCCCAGTATGGTTTAATTGGAATAATAAACGTGGGTATTTCTAAATCAGAAATTTTTGAGGCCATAGCATTTTTTCTAACTGAAAGAGCAAAGCATCTCTTGAACCACCATTTTGAATACTCAGAATAGAATTGTAAATCTTTAATATAACCGAAAATTTATATAAGTCTTGATGCGAATCAAAAAACTCTGAAAAAGAAATACAACCCTTAAAAGATAATTTGATCCAATTCTCACCATCGCTAAAAAAACCTAGATCTTCAAGAATTGATATTACTTCTTGCCTGTTTTCTATGATAGCATTCGAAATCACTAGCCGATTTATTTCTAGTTCTACCGACTCCTTAATAAGTTCAAAAAGTATCTGTGTTATTAGAGTGTTTGATAAAACCGTTGTTTTTGCTCTTATAAATTTCACTTCTAAAGAATCACTTGATTTCGTATATCCAAAAATACCAATCGCACTATTCTCCGGGGAAGAGATAATCTTAACATTTGAATGCTTAGCATCCGAAACGGTGATCTTTATCAGGTTACGAAAATTATTTCTCGTTATGCCACTATCTAAATGTAAAAATTGAGCAATAATAGATTGGAGATTTTCAGAATCAACTTTCCTAATTTCATGCCTGGCTCCGCCAAATCGGGCAGGCTCGTAAAGTTGGCTGTTTCTTAATTCATCTATCTCAAGTATAAACTCAACAGGATTCATGACACTAATTTTAAGAGTATCATAAATTTGATCACGCCTCTTAATAATGTCTTCATCCTCTGTAATAAAGTACTCCTTACCCGAAGCTTTACACTCTGCCAGTTGCTTTCTATCAGAGGTAGCATTAATACTTTTAGCTGTCAATATTGTTAAGAGCTCAGGAAGATGTTCTTCATAAGCTTTTGAATTGCAAGAAATTTCTTTGAAGTTCTGAAGAAATTTAATAGTTCTTAAGGCTCTATTTTGATCCTTGTCTCTCTGAATTTCATTTTTAGTTTCACGCGTATAAAAATAATCGACCTCATCTACAAGCCAGTCTGACAAAAGAGATTTTACTGTGCTTTCACCAGTTGGATTGTCACTAAGTTTTATTATTATATTGACATCAATAACAACTTCTAAGTGAGAAGATTGAACTGATGAGAATAAATCCTCAGTTCCGAAATCAAACCACATTTTAAAGAGATATTTCTCCTCCTGACTTCTACTTCGACTTTTTAGTTTTTTATCAAAACCATAGTTCTCATAGAATTTAATTGCGATTTCATAATCCTCTCTACAACTAAGAGAGATACCCCTAAAAAGGCTACGATACTTTTCAACAAGCCTATCAAGCAATTGTTTAGCAATTCCTTGATTGCGGAATTTAACATCAACACACAGATGAGTGATTGAAATTCTATGTTTGGAAGGTGTCAGTCTGAAAAGACAATAAGCAACTAATTGAGTTTCTTCATGGGCAGCAAGTATCCAACCTTGTTTTCCATGATAGAGGAATGCATCCTTAGGCATAAAGCCCAAAGTAGATGAGTTTTTTCTTCCAAGAACCATAACTTGATCTAGCAAGGGGTCCTTTTGCTTCAAAAAACGATACTCCATAGCTAACTTTTATTGCTAAATAATGGCCAAACTTAAAAGCTACTTGATTCCGAATTCCTTCTTTCTCTTCTCAACAATGTCACCCATCTTCGAGGTATCCTTTGCTAATATTCCAAAGGCCGGGTCAATATTTTCCGATGGAAAAAAATAGATGCTGTCTTTCTTCCCTTTTATGCGAAGCTTGTACAAGTGAAGGAATGGAATAATCTTAATTGATTTTACTTCAGGCCACTCAAACCGCGTATTGCGATGACCTTCCAAAATCACAATTTTATTTTTGCCAATGGCAACGCGTTTGATTTTCTCTGATACAATTGAGAAAATTACCAGAAGGGTTAATCCTAAAGCAAAAAAGATAAGCGAGATGAAGAAATTCTTTGCATTGAATTCGAAACGGAGGAGTAAACTGGCGGCAACAATCCACTGAATAAAGGCAAAGCAGAGAAAAAAATACTTCGCAAAGTAAAACTTGGCAGGGTTAGCTTCAACCATCTATTGTACTCATCGTTAAAATTTCAATCTAATTTACGATAAAAATCTTTTGGTTGTTACACCCTTCTGATTTTTAGGTAAAACCGCCCAGGGTATTACATCTCTTTAAAACCACAAAACTACTGGCACAAAACTTTAACAGCAAGTCAAGTACTTGTTAAATCAAGCTTTCCACTTTGTCCTCAAATTTGGGAACAAGGAAGGTTCAACTTCACGTTTCTAAAAAATCAAAGAAGTAAGATTTGAACATAAAACCAGTTCACTTGGAAATGTAATACACAAAGATCAACTTTAACTAAAATTAAGTTAGCAGAACAATTTACGCTTGGGCTTGTTAACTGGTTTTATGAAATTAAGAATTGTAATTGCCGTCCTTCTTCTGATTATCTGCGGTACATTTGTCGGCTATATATTCTGGCATCAGGAGTTAAAATATCAATTGCCAACGCCCATCCCGGTTTCGTATTCTCCTGTATTTTTTCAAGAAAGTATTCAATTACCAAAAGCCCAAAGTGGCGCTGTATTTCTTCATTTTTTTAACCCTGATTGCCCATGCTCCCGATTTAATAGAAAGCACGTAAATCAGTTAGTCTTTCTCTACAAAGAGAAAATCGATTTCAAAGTAGTTATTCCCGTCTACGCATCAATTGATGAAGCGAGAAGTTTCTTCGATGAAGAAATTGAAATCATTCAGGATACAGCAGGATGGGCTGAAGCATGTGGCGTTTACTCTACCCCTCAAGCCGTAATAATTGATCAGGAATCAAAACTATATTTCAGAGGAAATTATAACCGGACTCGTTACTGCACCGATCCGAAAACAAACTATGCCGAGTTAGCACTTCAGTCATTTGTAAATAACAAACCGTTACCCCTCATGGATGAATTGGCGAAGCGTGCCTACGGTTGTTCATTTGCTGACTTGTAAATTAACTATGGATACTATGGAATCGAAAGAATTGAACTCTACAGCCGACCTAATGGTAGAGATGAACCAAAAAGCAGATCGCTCTACAACAATTGCATTGATCTGTTATTTTGTCTTTGGCATATTCCTAAGTTTTTTCTATGATACCTATTTGATAGCATTAGGCGTTGGAGGAATAAATCTTGTTGCCTTTTTTGTCAGCAAGTCGTTACTGCCTAATTCTAGTTTTTATCGATACGTACTCGGAGGTGTCTATGCTGTTTTCGCTGCTCAGTTTATTTTTCAAATGCACGGGCTTTTTGAAATGCACTTTTTCGTATTTGTTGGATCTACGCTTCTCATTGCCTATCAGAATTGGAAATTGCAATTACCTTTAATTCTTCTTGTTGTATTGCACCACGCGGCTTTCGCCTATTTACAATATTCAGGAATGAAAGAAATTTATTTCACACAGCTAGCCTATATGGATTTGCAAACCTTTATGTTTCATGGGGGCTTGGCGGCAGTGATTGTAGCAATATGTGGTTATTGGGCTTTCGACTTAGAGCGCGTTGCCAGAAGTGAAAGTAGAAATAGAATAATTCTAGAAAATCAACTGGTAAATGTAAAGAACAATATTTCTTTCGCTGAACAAATCAGCCAGGGAAATCTTTCGAAAGAATATAAACTTCTGGATGAGGGTGATGAATTAGGTAAATCACTTTTACAAATGCGCAGTAGTTTACAAGAAGCCGCTGAACGTGAGAAAAAGGAACGTTTCGTAACCATTGGTATTACGAAGGTGGGCGATATCATTCGGGAGTTTGGAAACGACACTCAAAAACTTGCTGATGAATTCATTCGAGGATTGGTAAAATATTCAAATCTAAATCAGGGTGGTTTATTCTTGTTGGACGAAAAAGATGAAGACGCCCAACTTCATCTTGCCTCTTGTTACGCTTATGATCGGAAAAAATATCAAACCAAAGTAATAAGCATTGGAAATGGTCTTGTTGGTCAGTGTTTTCTTGAGCGAGAACCCATTTATATGACAAACGTTCCCAAGAATTATGTTGAAATCACTTCAGGTTTAGGTGGTGCTACCCCCAGATGCATTTATTTAGTTCCTGTTAAAACAGAAGATGATATTGTGGGGGTAATAGAATTGGCTTCCTTCAATGAACTGCAAGATCATGAAAAAGAGTTTTTTCAAAAAGCAGGTGAAAATATCGCATCGGCCATTCTCTCCTCGCACACAACACAAAAGATAAAGGCATTACTTCAAGAGTCTCAACAACAAACTGAAGAAATGAAATCTCAAGAAGAAGAAATGCGGCAAAACATGGAAGAGCTACAAGCCACACAAGAAGAAATGTCGAGAAAAGGCAATGAATTAAACAAAACAATGGCCGAGATGCAAGGTGTTCTAAGTGGCATCAATGCTACTATGGCTACCATAGATTTTACACCAGATGGAACAATCTTATCAGCAAATGCTAACTTCCTGAAGGTAATGGGCTATAAACTTGATGAAATAAAAGGGAGCCATCATCGAAAGTTTGTTCCAAAAGAAATTCTGGATACCGATGAGTATAAAACATTTTGGACGCGTCTCGCATCCGGTAAATCCGCTTCTGGAATGTTTAAACGTGTCTCTTCAAAAGGAGATACTATCTGGTTAAATGCAATCTACAATCCTATTCTTGATACAAACGGTGAGGTAATTAAAGTAGTAAAGTTTGCAACTGACATTAGTGCTGAACAAGAAATGATGGCTGAAAGTAAAGGTATTTTAAATGGCATCAATGCTACAATGGCAACCATTGAATTTACTCCCGATGGAAAAATTCTTTCTGCTAACGATAATTTTCTTAAAACAATGAAGTACAATCTGGCTGATATAAAAGGAACTCATCACAAAAAATTTGTTCCAAAAGAAATTCTTGAGTCGGACGACTATAAAACTTTTTGGATTCGTCTAGGAGCTGGGGAATCAATCAGTGGAGTTTTTAAACGGATTACCTCAACAGGAGATATTGTTTGGTTAAATGCAATCTACAACCCAATATTGAATACGAATGGAGACGTTACTAAGATTGTGAAATTTGCAACTAATGTAACTTCGCAACAAAATGTTATAGTTTAAGCCAAGAGATCACCAACAATGGAAATTCATTGAATGGCTCACTAACGCGATCTTCTTACCGTACAGGCATGCTTTCATATCCATCTGAAAGCATGCCTGTGAATTTGATATGAATTGAACTATCTTTCGCTCTCCATTTTAATTCAAAATCAATATATATGCGTATTTTCAAAACCACTATTCTTCTCGTATTCCTTTTGTTGACAGTCGTTCAACACGGCTTTTCAAAAAAACAGAAGTTGGAATTCTACTCGCTCATTGTGTACAGAATAAAAGATAAGGTACAGGAAGAAAAAGTGGATCAGTATTTAAAGCAAGCTTACTTGCCTGCATTGCATCGAATGGGGAAAAATAAAGTGGGGGTCTTTAAACCGATAGCATCTGACACTGTCTCCTATGGTAAAGTAATTTATGTATTAACCGCTTTTCAGTCGTTGGACGAATTCAGCAAAATTACCGCTGCTCTCATTGCTGATCAGAAATTGCAAGTAGATGGCGCTACATACCTTAACTCAAAATATAATGAAGCGCCTTACGAAAGAATGGAAACCATTTTAATGCGCGCGTTTGCCAACATGCCCATGATGGAAGCTCCGCAATTAACTGGACCAAGAAGTGAACGTATTTATGAATTGCGCAGCTATGAAGGTCCAACTGAAAAATTATATCAGAGTAAAGTAAAGATGTTCAACACAGGAGATGAGATCGGATTGTTTAAGCGCCTCCAGTTCAATGCTGTATTTTATGCAGAGGTGTTAGCCGGTGGAAGAATGCCCAATCTCATTTACATGACCACATTTGAAAATCGTGCGAGTCGTGATGAACATTGGAAAGCATTTAGTGAAGATCCTCAATGGAAAAAACTAGTTGCTATTGATGAATATAAGAACACCGTTTCCAAAAACGACACCAGGTTACTCGCGCCTACTGATTATTCTGATTACTAAAACTAAATTCGATGAAGAAGAAAATTGGAATTGGTGTTCTTGCTGCTTTGATCATTTTGCAATTTGTTCGTCCTTCCAGAAATCAGTCTGAAGAAATCATAACAGAAAATGATATCTCTAAAAAGTATACAATAACCGAATCAGCTCATCAGGTTCTCGTCAAAAAATGTTATGACTGCCACAGCAACAACACACACTATCCATGGTACACAAACATTCAGCCCATTGGACTTTGGATGCAACATCATGTAAATGAAGGAAAAGATGAACTTAACTTTTCTGTGTTCAATACCTATCCGGAAAGAAAAGCGAATCATAAACTTGAAGAAATTTCAGATGCTGTAAATGAGGGTTGGATGCCGCTGGATTCTTATCTGTGGGTTCATAAAGACGCAGAAGTAAATCAAGAAGACAGAGAGGCAATCAATTCCTGGATAAAATCATTGGGTATTGTATTTGAGAAAAAACCAAAACCCTAATTGTAAGTGCTGACATTCTATTTATAAATTGAAGAAATGCCTTAAACTTCATTTAGTATATTTTCCAGCCGCTAATAAACTTTAAGAGCGCGTTCTATCGCAATACGAACATCCAAAGAATGGAACAGTCTTTCAGGAACAAAATTGAGACGTGTTATCCGGCAATTCTCAAAATCTTTGTAATAAGTAAATCAAATACCTCTACCAGAATAAGTAAAATGATAATGTATTCCAGCAAACTACTTTCGCGTTGATGGATGATTTCACGGAACACCGAAAGGTTGTCGTCAATAATTCGCAGTGTGTATTCTACTTCGCTAAACCGAACCCTCAAATCGAAATGCTTCATTAAACCCTGATGGAGCTTATCTAAGTATTCATCTTCCCACACCAGATCTGGCGCATCGAAAATGTAAATGTTCTCTGCAATGTCATTTTGCGTATTGAGTGCGCGGCCAATGAAGCGCATCATATTTTTACGACTGATCTTCAACTTACCGGTGCGTTCTAACTGATCCGTGAATCGTTTTACTTCAGCTAACAAATTTTCTGTTACACCATGATAATGATCGAGTGCGACAGACTGCGCCAGATTAAACATAGTGATACGAACAACTTTCGCATCAAACTTATCAACCGTTAGTTCATCAAACTCAAAAACAATTCCAGAATTTTCCCGCACATTGATTTCGTGATCATCGCGCATCCAACTGGTATTTCCGTCACGCTGAAAGGGCTGTACTGTTTTAATTGCCCATTTCATTTCATCCTCCGTGTAACCCGAAAATACAACTACACCAAAATTGAAATAGTACTGATACTTCTGCCCGGCAAATTCATAGAACAATTCAGACGATGAATCGGCCAGAGGTTTGATGTCGAGAAAAGCCTTGATACCCTTTATATCAAATTGATTGGCAACCAGAAAAGCGGAAAGTTTTACATTTTGTGGCATAGAATCGCCTTTCACGAAAGATATACATTTAAGGACAATCGTAAAAATGAGGTTTTAGATTACCACGTCAATTCCTGTTTATACATTACCGAACTGAAATAAAGATGTTTCTATGGATGTATCATATTAAGATGATAATAAATTAATACCTTAACCATTTTAGATTGCAAGAATTTGAAAGAACTTGCAGCCAACTTTTGATCTATGAAAATGAAAACAATACTCTTAACCATCAGCCTCACATTCATCTCGCTTATTGGTTTTGGTTGGGGTGCCACCGGGCATCGCGCCACTGGCTACATCGCAGAGAAATACCTTTCCAAAAAAGCTAAGAAAGAAATTGAACGAATCTTAAAAGGTGAATCGCTTGCTATGGCCAGCACCTGGATGGATGATATACGATCAGACACCGCTTACAATTTTACTTCCGACTGGCATTGGGTAACTATTCAAGACGGACAGACTTATGCCCAGAGTGAGAAGAACCCAAAAGGTGATGTAGTTGAAACGATTGAACGCATCATCGCTGAACTGAAATCTAAAAAGTTAAATGCTAACCAAGAACAAGAGCATGTCAAAATGTTGATCCATTTAATCGGTGACATTCATCAACCGCTTCACGTTGGTGGTGGAAATGATCGTGGAGGAAACGATGTAAAGATATCGTGGTTTAGAGGTGACAGCAATCTGCATCGTGTTTGGGATAGTGAAATGATTGATGATACAAAATTAAGCTATACTGAACTTGGTGCTTCTTTAATTGCACCTGATGCTACTCAACTTTTAGCCTGGCAGAAAGCGTCTGTGCGAGATTGGGCAAATGAAAGTATGAGTTATCGTCAGCAGGTTTATGATTATGGTAACGGCAAACTAGGTTATCTCTATTCATACAAATACCTTCATATTGCACGGCAACGAATCAATCAGGCAGGTATTCGATTGGCAGCCGTACTCAATGACATTTACAAATGATAAATGTTGTCATTCGAGTCTTGATCGGTCTTTCTTCATTAATATAAAATCATGTGCGGTATCACCGGCATCCTTGCTTTCAATCTTGTTGGTAAATTCAACAAGATCCATGTTACCAATGCCACCATGGTACTCGAAAAACGAGGACCGGATTTTCAGGACATCTATATTGACGAGTGGGTAGGTCTTGGTCACAGAAGACTTTCTATTATCGATACAACAGAAGGTGGCAATCAACCGATGTGGGATAATGGTAAACGCTATTGCATTATTTTTAACGGAGAGATTTTTAATTATCGTGAATTAAAGTCAGAGCTTGAAGCAAAAGGTATTGTCTTTCAATCACACTCTGATACGGAGGTACTTCTCAAACTCTATATTAATGAGAAAGAGAAATGTCTGAACAAACTCAATGGTTTTTTTTCCTTTTGTGTTTACGATAAACTAGAACAAAGTTTTTTTGTCGCCCGCGATCGCTATGGTATAAAACCTCTACTTTATCTTTTTGACGAAGACAAATTCATTTTCGCTTCTGAAATGAAATCCATTCTACAGTATGGGATTGAGAGAGAGATTGATCACACCAGCTTGTACACTTACTTTCAACTGAACTACATACCGGCACCGCACACCATTTTCCAACAGGTAAAAAAGTTAATGCCGGGACATTACTTAGAAATCAAGAACAGAACCTTATCGGCAAAACAGTATTACGAAATACCAAAGAAAAAGAATGAGACAAATCAAGAAGTTCATTCCTATGAAAGTGCAAAAGAAAAGCTAACACAACTTCTTGAAGCATCTGTTCAACGAAGGTTAGTTGCCGATGTACCGATCGGTTCATTTTTAAGTGGTGGTGTCGACTCGTCTGTGGTTACGGCATTGGCCAGCAAACACAAACCTGATCTGCATACCTTCTCTATTGGCTTTCGAGATGAAAAGTTTTTTGATGAAACTGAATATGCAAAACTAGTTGCCCATCATTTTAAAACACAACATACTGTTTTCCCCCTTACGAATGATGACTTATATAAACACGTACACTCCATATTAGATTATATTGATGAACCGTTTGCTGATTCGTCTGCCATTAATGTTTACATCTTAAGTAAGGAAACGCGAAAACATGCAACCGTAGCTCTTTCGGGTGATGGCGCAGACGAAATGTTGGGTGGCTATAATAAGCATTCAGCGTTCCATCGAATAATTAATAAAGGATGGAAAGAAAATCTTGTTGGCTTACTTCATCCGCTTTGGAATGCGCTACCACAATCAAGAAGTAATGCTCTGGCCAATAAAGCAAGACAGTTGTCGCGGTTTAGCGAAGGTATGAAGCTCACATCAAAAGAGCGATATTGGAAATGGGCAGGCTTTGCATCAGAGGGAGATGTATTAAATTTATTTTCCGAAAAAACGAAAGAACAGCTTTCACAAAACGACTATCAAAATGCAAAATCCGAAATTCTAAAATCGATTCCACCACAAGAAAGCATCAATGATATTCTCTACACCGATATGCAACTTGTTCTGGCAAACGACATGCTGACAAAAGTTGATTTGATGAGCATGGCAAATGGATTGGAAGTTCGCGTACCTTTCTTAGATGTTGAAGTGGTAAATTTTGTTTTCAGTTTACCTGATGACTATAAAATAACAGCAACGTTACGGAAGCGGATTTTACAAGATGCCTTTAAAGACATATTACCAATACAGTTATACAACCGACCTAAGAAAGGATTTGAGGTTCCCTTGTTAAAATGGTTTCGGAAAGAAATGAAATCACTAATCATAAACGATTTGCTTTCAGAGAAATTTATAGAGGAGCAGGAAATTTTTAGTTATTCGGAAATTAAAAAATTAAAGAGTCAACTCTTCTCCTCCAATCCTGGCGACATTCACGCACGCATTTGGGCCTTAATCGTTTTTCAATGGTGGTGGAAGAAGTATTGTAATAGATAAATTATCGACTATCAATTACCAAAAGTAATTCTTACCTACAAAATAGTAATGTGATAAACATCACGCTCGTTGCGTACAATATTGGTAAAGAAAAATCCACCTGGCTGTGAGATCTCTTCCACAAAATCAAATTGAGTACACGACTTAGGCAACGAAGAAAAGATAAGGAGGAAGCGAAATGGACTTCCACCTGGAATCATCGTCCACAACGGAGCAATGGTAATATTCTCCGCATGCAGCAATCCCGCCTTTACACCTGAAGACCGATCTACCAGAAAGGTAGTTTTCCAAATCCTGATCAGCATTTCCTCCTGCAATTCGTCAACATAGCAATGGACGTAAATATGCGAGTCTTCAAGTGTTTTCGGATCAATAGAAGTTAAAACATCACTTTCAACCACCGGCTTTAAGACAGGAGGATCAATAGTCCTTACCGGACGACCAAGTTTTGGAAATGTGTTTACAATCAACTCCATATCACAAATTTCGATTGTTAAACTCATTCGACCAAAGCTGCAGGATATTAAACAGATGTTTTTTATCTTGGTGCCAAAGAAAGACTATGGCCAAATTAATTATCAGCAGTTTCGATGAGTTTGCCAGCCATGCGGGCAAAGAACTTGGAGTTTCCGATTACCTGAAGATTACTCAGGAACAGATCAATAAGTTTGCTGATGCTACCATCGACCATCAATGGATACATACCGACCCGGTACGCGCTGCTGAAAGCCCTTTTAAGAAGACCATTGCGCATGGTTACTTAACACTTTCTATTATTCCTCACTTGTGGGAACAGATTGCCGAATTCCATAATACAAAAATGATGATCAACTACGGCATTGAAAAATTAAAATTCAATCAAGCCGTTGTGGTCGAAAGTGAAGTGCGCTTAAGAGCAAAATTACATTCGATCATCAACTTGCGTGGCGTTACTAAATTTGAAATAGAAGTAACACTTGAAATTAAAGACAATCCAAAACCAGCCTTTACAGGATTACTTGTCTTTTTGTATCACTTCGAATAAGAAAGTATTCTGGTCAAGATTACGGTGTTTTTTATTTATACGTTTTCTCCAACTCCCAACCGATAATACTTTTCTCCCGAACCGCGCTCCTGCGATACTCATCTAAAATTCAACCCTTCCGATTACATGATGACAAGGTGTGTTTATAACACATCACCGCTAACATAAATTTCAAATTTTGAAGTCGGAAAATATCTATATTGATTGCCTATCACTTAACCAGAGAGTAACACTATGACAACCTCAAGACGAAACTTTTTAAAGACGGGCGCATTGGCCGTTGCAGGAGCTTCACTCCTTTCAAAAAATGCATTTGCTTCAGCTTCAAAACCTGGTGAGCTTCTTGGACTTCAACTATATTGTGTCCGTGATGAAATGAAAGTCGATCCATTTGAAACATTAAAACAACTCGCAGCAATCGGATATAAAAATGTAGAGCATGCTAATTATGTCGAACGCAAATTTTATGGTTGGCAAGCTTCAGAATTTAAAAAGGTATTAGGCGATTTAGGCATGAGCATGCCAAGTGGACACACCGTAATGGGGAAACAACATTGGGATGATAGCAAGAAAGATTTTACAGATGCATGGAAATATACCATTGAGGATGCTGCAACTATGGGGCAAAAATTTGTAATCAGTCCGTGGTTAGATGCTTCTCTTCGCACTTCCTACGATGGCCTTCTGAAACAAATGGAAATCTTTAACAAGAGTGGTGAACTCTGTAAAAAATCAGGAATGAAATTCGGCTATCACAATCACGATTTTGAATTCAGTCAGAAGTTGAATGACATGACCGTATACGATATCATGTTGAAGAATACCGATCCATCATTGGTGATGCAGCAATTGGATATTGGCAATTTGTACAATGGCGGTGCAAAAGCAATTGATGTTGTTAAACAATATCCTGGAAGGTTTGAATCATTGCATGTGAAGGATGAAATTCTTGCTTCCGGAGGGCACGAAAAATACGAAAGCACTATTTTGGGAGCTGGCGTTGTTAGTACTCGTGAAGTGATCGACTTATGTCGCAAATCTGGAGGAACTACCGACTTCATCATCGAACAAGAATCGTATCAAGGAAAAACTCCTATCGCATGTATGAAAGAAGATTACGATATTATGAAGAAGTGGGGGTATTAATCTCCAACTAGCGTAAAAGTAAAAGATCTCAGCTTCTAGAAACTGAGGTCTTTTCTATTTAACGATCCTGGCCATTTCCCAGCCGATAATGCTTTTCTTCCGAATGGCACTCCACCGATACTCTCCTAAAATTCCATCCTTCCTAATTACACGATGGCAAGGAATTAAATAAGCAATATGATTGGATCCTACAGCAGAACCAACTGCTTGCATCGCTTTAGGGTTTTGAATTTGTTCGGCAATACCTTGATAGGTTGTAACATCACCCATCGGAATTTTAAGTAACGCCTCCCACACTTTGATTTGAAAGTTAGTTCCCTTTACAAAAAGATGAAGTTTCGTTTTGAATGCACCATGATCTGTTGCAAAAATTTGTTGTGTAAAAGCAAATGTTAATTCCTGATCCTGGTGAAAGATCGAATTGTGCCAATGCTCTTTCATTTTTTCTAATTCCAACTTTGGATCTTCATCTGCTACAAGAAAAGACAGCCAACAAACACCACGTTCCGTCACTCCGATTAACCCAAGGCCAAAGACCGTTTCATGAAAACCATATTCAATTCGAATGCCTGAACCTTTGAGTTTATACTCCTGAGGCGTTACTGCTTCAAGTGTTGTAAATAAATCATACACCCGTGATTGACTTGACAATCCTGCCGACTCTGCCACTTCAACTAAATTTTTAGACTGCTGTAGTTTGTCTTTCAGAAAATCCACCGTAAGGTATTGTAAGAATCGCTTCGGACTAATCCCTGCCCACTCTGAAAAGAGTCGTTGAAAATGAAACGGACTGAGGTGCACCTTTTCTGCAACCTCATCCAATTCAGGCTGGCGTTGAAAATTCTTTTCCAGATATTGAATGGCTTCTTCAATACGCTGATAATTGATGTTGATTTCTTCTGTTGCCATTGTCATAAAGCTATGCATTTTGCTGATTCAAATTTGAAGGTTAACGGAAGGTTTTTCAACCCGTTTCTTGCTAACCATTTCAACTTCCTTTCTATATTTATACAAAGTCGTATCAAATGAAAAACTTTCTGGCATTGTGTTTAATACTGAACTGCCTCAATACCTTTGCTCAACATAATTTCGACACAGTAAAAATCAGAACGATTCAGGTTACAGAAAGTATTTACATGCTTGTTGGATCAGGTGGGAATATTGGCATTATGATTGGCAAAGATGGAACGTTGATGATTGACAACCAGTTCGCACCGCTATCCAACAAAATTAATGGCGCCATCAAAACTCTTGATCCTGCTGAAATTAGGTTCGTGATCAATACTCATTTGCACGGAGATCATTCGGGCGGAAATGAAAATTTTACGGAAATGGGCTCTACTGTTGTGGCCCATGACCTCGTTCGTGAAAGAATGAAGCAAGGGCAGGTAACTCCACAAATGAATCGCACCACTCCACCCCGTGAAGGAGACGCATTGCCCGTGATCACGTTTTCTGATCGCTTAAATTTTCATTTGAATGATGAAGAAATTGAGCTAATCCATTTTGATCCGGGCCACACCGATGGTGATGTGATTGTAAAATTTAAAAATGCGAATGTATTTCATACTGGCGATACTTACGTCCGCCATCGCTTTCCGTTTATCGACCTATCGAGCGGAGGTACATTTGCAGGATATATTTCAACCCTTGATAAAATGTTGTTGTTAATGAATGATCAATCCAAAATCATTCCCGGGCACGGAGAACTTTCTTCGAAAGCCGACATAAAAAAATACCGTGATCAGCTAGTTGATATGCGCGATCTGATATTCAAGGCACTCAAAAAAGGAAAGAAGGTAGAAGAAATTACTTCTCTTGGAATTTCTGACAAATATGAGGCTGAGTTGGGAAAGAATATGATCAAAGGAAAAGATTTTGTATTGTTAGTTGCAGAGGAATTGAAAGCCTCAATGCCTGCTACAAAGTAGAACGTTTTTTCCAACCTTTATAAAGATCTCGCATACACTGACCGCACGGACGGAAGCCGAGTTGTTTAGCCATCGTTTCATTTTTAAAGAAGATACGATTCTCTTTTTTCATTCGCTTACCTGATGAACAATTTAGTTGGCCATAGATTTTTAATTTCCGGTTTCCTCCCAAGGTAATTTGCCCTGCCTTTAAAAGGTTGAATAACTCAGCTCTACTTACATCATTGTGCTGTACCATTTTCAAATTTTCAAATCAACTCATCAGCAAATTAACCCATCACTGAATTACCAAATCAACTCGCATCATGAAAAATAATTCCCAGAGCATATCGTCTTCCTGATTTTACTTCACTCACACCGTGTTTCATGTTGCTGCGATAATAACCACGCGTTCCCTTCATGGGTCTGAAGTTGGTGGTAATAACAATACCATCTCCCTGCTTCGGGCGAATTACCTCTGCTTTAGATTGCGCTCTTGGCATTTGTTCGGTCAATACCAATTCGCCTCCAGTATGATCAACTCCATCTTGTGTCAGCACAATCACAACTTGAAAAGGGAAATATACTTCACCATATAAATCCTGGTGCAAAGTATTAAAACCTCCACGTTCGTAGTGAAGAATGAGAGGTGTTGGCCTATTTTGATTTTTGCTGTGACACTGTGCAACAAAATCAGCATGATGTTCGGGGTATTGAATATCAATTGAGAGTTTTTGCATCCAATCATTGGCGAGAGGAACTAATGATTGATATATATTTTCCCTGGCTTGTTGAATAACAGAAGGTAACGGATAGCTGAAGTATTTATACTCACCCTTGCCAAATCGATAGCGCTGCATGTTGATGATGTTTCTATATTTTGAAGAATCACCATACATTCTCATAAGACTTGCACAGTCTTCTTTTGATAATAATCCAGGAAGAATGGCATACCCTTTTTCGTTTAGGGAATCGTATTTATCATTCCATTTCAGATTCTCCATATTCATTCTTCGTTTACTTCTCAAAAATGATGACAGATGTGTAAGCACTCAACCCGAAACTTGCTAATCGTTCATTTCAATATGAATATGTGATGAACGAGTATTACCTTCACCTTATTAAATCACTATCCATGAAACTGAATACTATTCTGGCGTACGCATTTCTCTTACTAACTTTATCGTGTTCATCTCCTAAAGAATCTACTGTTGACACTGAAGAATGGATATCATTATTTAATCAGAAAGATTTAATGGGATGGGATATAAAAATTGCGGGGCATGCCATGAATGATAATTTCAAAAATACCTTTCAGATTGCTGATAATATGCTGAGTGTATCATACAATGAATATGATACCTTCACCAATGAGTTTGGTCATCTCTATTATCATCAACCATACTCTTATTATAGAGTGAAGCTCCAATATCGATTCTATGGTGAGCAAAAAAAAGGCGGTCCGGATTACGCACGATTGAACAGCGGCATTATGGTTCACTCGCAATCGGCACAATCACTCGTGTTGCATCAAGCATTTCCTGTCTCGCTGGAGATGCAGTTTTTGGCCAGTGATTCCACCAGACAAAGTCATACAGGAAATCTATGTACACCCGGAACAGAGTTTGAGCAAAATGGAAAATTAGTAGACGTACATTGTCTTGATTCATATTCAAAATATTATGATGATGCTCTGTGGGTGAACGCTGAAGTTATCGTATTGGGAGATTCAATCATTCATCATGTAATTGAAGGAGATACTGTGCTTACCTATGAACATCCAACGGTGGATCATAATCTGACTGGTCGGTTTATGAACTGGACAAAGGAAGATTTTGCTGATTCCGTTCAGTGGATGCAAAAGCAAGGAACGCGTCTAAGCGAAGGATACATTGCGCTACAAGCAGAAAGTCATCCGATCCAATTCCGAAAAATAGAATTACTGAACCTAAAAGGATGTATGGATTCGAAGGCATTGAATTACAAATCCTACTATAAGAAAGCGGACAATACCTTGTGCCAATACAAATGAGCTTAGTTCGTTTGCCTATGCCGGACGAATTCAGTTTCGATCTGGCGCTTACTTTTCTGAGGCGATCACCACGCGAACTGCTGCATACCTTAGATGGAGATAAAGTTTACAAAGCACTTCGTATCGACAATACAGAAATACTTATCTCTATTCATCAAGACGAAAAAAATTTATTAGTCAAATTCTTAAACACGAAACCAAGTGCTGCATTGAAAGCCGGTGCATTGGAATACATCAGGGAATGGTTTGATCTTGATACAAATCTGAAGCCTTTCTACGCAATGGCTAAGAAAGACGAATTACTTTCTCCGTTAGTTAAGGCATATCACGGTTATCGCATTGTTGGTCAACCTGATTTATTTGAATCATTAGTGTGGGCCGTACTCGGACAACAAATCAACCTGGCATTTGCGTATACACTCAAGCAAAGGTTTGTTGAGAAATTTGGAGAAAGTCAGGAGTATAAAAATCAAAAGTATTATGTGTTCCCAAAACCAGAAGTAGTTGCGCTGCTTACGGATGATGACTTACTGCCACTTCAATTCTCACGACAAAAAAGCAAATACGTTGTGCTCATTGCGCAAGCTTTTATGAATAGAGAAGTTTCAAAAGAAAAACTAAGAGGTTTATCGTTAGTGGATGCAAAGGAAAAGCTGATGAAAATTAAAGGTGTAGGTAATTGGACCGCCAACTATGCATTAATGAAAACCTTTCGTTACCCGGATGCTTTTCCATTAGAAGATGTAGGTGTGCACAATGCCATCAAAAATCAAATGGGATTAAAGTCCAAACCCAGTCTCGATAAAGTGAAGAAGATTTTTAAAAAGTATAAAGGCTGGGAAGCGTACGCGACTTTGTATTTGTG
The DNA here is from genome assembly GCA_036787535.1 of Chryseolinea sp. Taxonomy (GTDB): domain Bacteria; phylum Bacteroidota; class Bacteroidia; order Cytophagales; family Cyclobacteriaceae; genus Chryseolinea. The sequence continues at coordinate 25,991 of DAIQPD010000013.1, read as the reverse complement.
GAAAAGTCTTTGAAAAGAATAAGGTACGAGTTAGGAATCGCTAAATGTCAAGAAGAAGATTGCAAGACCAATTGCTGAAATTGTTAAACAAAGCGGAGAATAAAATTTAGAGTCCATTTTTGCAAACAACGTCTCCTTAATATTTTTAAAAAATCCGATATACTTAAAATCACCAATAGCACGAATAAAAAAGATAACGCTAATTGCCAGATTTCCCCAATGAAAATAACGTTGATCAATATTGAAAGGGAACGAAATTAAATTACCTAACGTAATAATTGCAAAAAGTAATAAACCACCAGCAACAATAAGTGTAGCCATTATCGAGGGTTTAAAAAGCAATTCTTGTGTAGAGGGATTTGATGGCAATGCCGAAACTGATCCCCGTTTGCCTCCACTCATCCAATAAAAATGAATCCCGCTTAAAGTAAGAAAGATGATGGTGTTAATCGCTACAAGTATTAGCAACATAAGAAGAATTAATGAATGGCCTCGGTGAGAAAATCATTTAACGGTTTAAGTGTTTTGTACATATCGACTATAATCTTCATAAATTTTTTATCCTTCACCTCAACATCACTAAGCGGGCGCGTCATAATAAAGCTCTTCAGCTTGAGCCACTCTATATATTTACTGTCCTCCTCAAATCCTTTTGGTGCTCTTTTCAATTTTTCTTCGTCCCAAAAACCCGTAAAGGTCTTTTTGAATTTTTTATCATTTACGATCATGGCAAGTTTGTCACCATTGTAATCAATCTCTTGTCTAACCTTCGCTAAATTTTCTGGCTCCGGCATAAAAAGTCCGCCAGCAACAAAACTTTTATTGCCGGGTTCGATGTGCAAATAATAACCGGGCTTGCCCATACCTTTTCCGGCAGGAGAAAAGGAAGCACCAAAATTGGTTTTATACGGACGCTTGTCTTTGCTAAAACGCACATCACGATAAATACGAAATGTCAATTTTTTTGGATTGAGACCTAGTAGTGAGTTGTCAATCTTGATGAGTTCGTCTAATAACGGAGCAACAAATTCATCGAAGCTATCTTTCGCGGCAAGATATTTTGCTTTATTCTTTTCAAACCAGTCGCGGTCGTTGTTCTTACCAATGTCTTTTAAAAATTTGAGAATGAGTTCAAAGTTCATGATGGGGTCATTTTATTTTATCCTAAATAATCCAGTATCGTTTCCAACCCGATGCCGCGAGATGCTTTCACTAAAATAGTTGAGTTGGATATCGGATTATTTTTCAACTCTTCCATCAATAAAGCTTTGCTTTCAAAATGCAATGCTTCCGGAAGCTCAGATTTAGCCGAAGCGACTAATTTTCCACAGAGGTAAACACGATCAATTTTTTTCTCCCGTAACAACATGCCTAGGTTTCGATGTTCTTTCTCAGCTTCACCTTCCAATTCAAACATATCACCAACAATCGCCACTTTATGTTCTACTTTCATGCTTGCTAAATTTTCAATAGCCGCTTGCATCGAACTGGGGTTTGCATTGTACGCATCCAGAATTATAGTGTTGCTACCTTTCTGCATTACCTGCGAGCGCATATTACCGGGTGAATATTCTGCAATGGCTCTATTCGCTTCATCAGCATCTACACCAAAATATTTCCCGATACATAATGCAGTCGCCATGTTCTCAAAATTGTAGCCACCAATAATTTGAGTTTCAATCGTGGCACCATTCTCCGTTTTAATTTTTACAAATGGATCAGCACTGATTATTTCACAGTGATAATAATTGCCGGCAGCAGGATAATAAATAGGATTCTTAAATCGCTTAGCCATGTTGGCCAGTATTTCATTTAGAGAGTTAATAAAAACTACTCCATTATTTGTAAGGAGATGTTGATACAATTCCGATTTACCGCGAACAATATTTTCAAACCCACCAAACGTACCAATGTGTGCTTTGCCAATGTTGGTGATGAATCCATGCGTGGGATTGGCTATCGAACATAAAAGCGCAATCTCGCCAAGATGATTTGCACCCATTTCAATTACGGCTACCTCAATTGTTTTATCAATCGATAAAATGGTGAGCGGCACACCGATATGATTATTCAGATTTCCTTTGGTAGCAAGTGTCTTAAACTTTTTGCTCAGCACCGCATGTAGTAATTCTTTACTTGTGGTTTTACCGTTTGATCCCGTAAGGCCGATAAAGGGAATCGTGAATTGATCGCGATGATGACGCGCTAGTTTTTGCAATGTGGTTAACACATCATCAACCAAAATACATTTATCGTTAACTGCAAAACGCTTTTCATCTACAATCGAAAACATGGCTCCCTTGTTCAGGGCCTCCTCTGCAAACTCGTTCGCGTTAAAGTTGTCTCCCTTCAAAGCAAAGAATAAAGAGCCGGGCTCAATCTTACGGGTATCGGTGGAGATTTTACCAGATGATAGGTAATGCTGGTATAGTTTTTCTATTTCCATTTTATAAATCTAAACCACAATTTAGGGGATGTTTCGGTCATCCATTTAAAGTATCTTGCAGGCAAGATAACAGGCGAGCCTGAGCTATCGTTAACTAGAAAAGAAAATAATTTTGAATGCGTAGGATTGTACTCTTGTTGGCGCTCCTTTTTCCAACTGCTCTTCAGGCACAGTTTACCTATGTACTCGACCAAACGATTCCGGTTAAAGACCTTAATGGAAATACATTGGATCTGGCTTGGGCTGGCGGATTAAATGCCGCTCAGTATAATACCATTGATTTAAATAGTGATGGTAAAGATGACCTCGCCCTGTTTGATCGGATGGCAAATAAGGTAATTACCTTTCTGAATGACAATAACCAATATCGTTATGCTCCTGAATATGAAATGCTTTTTCCAGAAGAGGTAACCAACTGGCTCTTACTTCGCGATTATAACTGCGATGGCAAAAAAGATATTTTCACGGGTGATGTTTTTGGAATGAAGGTGTATACCAATACAACTGAGCCCGGAGAAAATCTTTCATGGAAACCTTTTCTGTTTTACGTTGGCCCAGGCAGTTCTAAAAGCGAAGCATTACTTACGCTGGGCTTTTCGGGGAAAGTAAATCTTCAACTTCAATACGATGATCTCCCTGCCATAGTAGATGCCGATGGAGATGGGGATTTAGATATTTTCAACATGCGCTATCAGGGCGATGGCACCATGGAGTTTCATAAAAATTTTAGCAAAGAAAGATACGGCACATGCGATTCGCTTGACTTTGAACGACAAACCCAAAATTGGGGCGGCTTTAAAGAATGCCAATGTGGTGAGTTTGCATTTAACAACGAGGATTGTCCACCCTCCTCTCCAGATGGAGGACGCACCAAACATGCAGGCGGAAAAAGTTTGTTAATCATGGATACCGATGGCGATGCTGATCTTGATGTGCTCTTTTCTGAAGCATCATGCAATAACCTTTACTTATTAAAAAATGATGGTAATATCACCAGCCCAATAATTAATTCATCAACCCCCTTTCCTACTTCAAACCCAATTGACTTTGTGATTTTTCCATCTGCCTTTTATGAAGATCTGGACTTTGATGGTACCAAGGATTTGATTTCATCACCCAATATTTATTCAAGAGCTTATTTTGAGTCAGCCCTTGATAAATCAAATTGGTTTTATAAAAACAATGGATCAACTTCCAATCCATCCTTTACATTGACGGAGAAAGATTTTCTTCAGGATCGGATGGTTGAAGTTGGTGATAATGCTGTTCCGGCTTTCGTGGATTATGATGGTGATGGTGATTATGATCTGTTCATAAGCCAATATATCTCTGAAGATTTTTCATCGACCATACATCTTTATAATAACACAGGTACATCGACCGATCCTGAATTTACTTTGATTGATGAAGATTACCTTTCGTTTTCAGCCCTTTTGCTGTTTAATCTCAAAATACAGTTTGCCGATATGAACGGTGATAGCAAAACCGATCTTGTTTTCACAGCTTCATCACTAAACACTGCAGGCACAAAACTTTTCTACGTAGCAAACAAAAGCAATTCGGTATTCGACTTCTCTAATCAAACTCCACTGCTGGTTGACTTTACTTTTATGTCAACGGAAAATATTTTGATTACCGATGTTGGCCTTGATGGTCTTAATGACATACTTATTGGAAGAAGTAATGGAGCACTACAATATTGGAAAAATAACGGGCCGGCAGGTTCGCAGAATTATTCATTAGTGAATGCTGAATACCTTGGCTTGGGTTCCAGTGTACTTCGACAAAACCTAACCACCGCAGTTGGTGATTTGGATGCAGACGGAAAAAGTGATTTGATTCTTGGAAATCAATATGGGCAGATTACAATTGTTCCTGATTTTCGGAACGCTTCAAATCTAAATGATGCTGTTATCGAAATTATCTTCAATCCAATCAACACTACCTACAATACGCAAAATCTTGGTGGCAGAATCTGGCCAACGATAACCTATATTTTTAATTCGAATCGTCCTGATATCGTAGTGGGCACAATACTTGGTGGCGTACGTTTATTACGAAATGATGGAAGTATGGAGCTGCCTAAAAATCCAGTAATAAAAATATACCCTATTCCAGTTTCACAAGAAGATATGTTAACCATTATTCCAGACAGAGCAGTCCTGATGCAAGTGTATTCTTCAATCGGGCAAGAAATAGGTGAATCTATCCGCATTGACGGAAATGAACTTTTCCCTTTCAATGTTTCACGTTTATCTCCCGGTATGTACATCCTTCAATTCTCGGTTAACAATACCTTTGTAGCAAAGAGAATTATCGTTTACTAATCAATCTTGACAAACTGATTTTAATAATATTGTAGCGAGTAGAATATCTCTCCCCCTTACTTCAACACATAAAAACTTCAACACTTCAACACTTAAAAAATGGATTACGCCTTTATTTTCGATATGGATGGTGTGCTAATCGACAGCAATCCTTTTCACAAAATAGCACTTCAACAATTCTGCAAGCAACACGGACACGATCTGAATGATGAACAGTTGCGTGAAAAAATATATGGACGCACCAATAAAGACTGGCTCAGAAACCTTTTTGGTGATATCGATAAAAACCTTCTTCTTCAATATGCTGACGAGAAGGAAGCTCTTTTTCGTGAGCTCTATAAAAAGGATGTTTGTGCTCTGGAGGGACTGATTCCCTTTTTAGCTCAACTAAAAGCGCAAGAAATTCCGCGAGCCATCGCCACATCAGCACCGCGGTCAAATGTTGATTTTACTTTTGAATACACTGAGATCGGACAATTCTTCACTACTGTGCTTGATGAATCGTTTGTAACGAAGGGGAAGCCAGATCCGGAGATCTACCTTAAATCAGCTCATGCCCTGGGATTTGATCCCGCCCAGTGTATTGTTTTTGAAGATTCGTTATCCGGAATTGAGGCCGGAAAGGCAGCCGGATGCAAAGTAGTGGGAATTACCACCACGCATACTCCGGAAGAAATGACCAAAACTGATTTTATTATAGATAATTTTACAGGCTTAACACCCCAATCACTTATTTCAAGGCTATTTTAGGGAAACGCCTCGGATTATTTTCAAGTGGCTTTGGAATATTGCGGTCGTTTTGACGATATTTGCAATCCCTTTTCAAAGGGGGTTTAATTTAATAGAGCAGCTATGGCACGTGTTTGTCAAATAACAGGAAAAAGACCACAGGTAGGTAATAACGTTTCGCACGCGAACAATAAAACGAAGAGACGTTTCTATCCAAATCTTCAAAAGAAGCGTTTTTTCATCCCTGAAGAGGATAAATGGATCACGTTGAAACTTACAACTAAGGCAATTAAGACCATCAGTAAGTATGGTATTTCTGCTGTGTTGAAAGAAGCAAAGGCAAACGGTCATCTAGTATTGTAATCAAAAACAGGTTAATGGTTTTCGTTGACGGTTCTTCCAAAAGCGACTTCCCTTTACCACATAACATTTAATAGTCAACTGAAATGGCAAAGAAAGGTAATAGAATTCAAGTGATCCTCGAGTGCACAGAGCACAAGACGACAGGTGCGCCCGGAATGAGCCGCTATATCACTACCAAAAACCGTAAAAACACAACTGAGCGGTTAGAATTGAAGAAATACAACCGTATTCTTAAGAAAGTAACTGTTCACAAAGAAATTAAATAACCATGGCAAAGAAAGTAGTTGCATCCCTCAAAAAGACAGACGGAAAAAGTTATGCAAAAGTGATCCGTGCTGTGCGTTCTGAAAAAACTGGCGCTTACACTTTCAGAGAAGAAATTGTTTCCTCTGATTTAGTGAAAGAAACACTCGCTAAGAAGTAATTCAGGTCTAGAAGAAATTGAAAAGTCCCCGTGTGGGACTTTTTTTGTTTACTCACCCTTCTGGGTAAATCCGTTCATCCTTAAAAAAAATCCCCTCTATGGCATTGTTTGGATTGTTTTCAAAAGATAAAAAAGAGTCACTCGACAAAGGTTTAGAGAAATCGAAGGATACCTTCTTCAGTAAGCTTGGAAAAGCCCTGGTAGGAAAATCTACTGTTGATGAAGAAGTACTCGATAACCTTGAAGAGATCCTTATTTCTTCTGATGTTGGTGTTGCCACTACCTTAAAAATTATTGGACGCATTGAAGAGCGTGTTTCGCGGGATAAATATTTAGGTACTACTGAGCTTGATCGAATTTTAAAAGAGGAAATTGCCAGCTTACTATCGGAAAGCAATTCTTCTGATGTTTCTGATTTCGAAACTCCCGAAAAAACAAAGCCCTATGTTATTATGGTGGTCGGTGTAAATGGAGTTGGCAAGACCACGACCATTGGTAAACTTTCTGCACAATTTAAAAACAAAGGAAAGAAGGTACTGCTGGGAGCAGCCGATACCTTTCGCGCAGCGGCCGTTGAACAATTGAAACTTTGGGGTGAGCGTGTTGGAGTACCAGTTGTAGCAAAAGGTATGAACACAGATCCTTCTGCAGTTGCATATGATGCCGTTGTCGCAGGCGTGGATCAACGATCGGATGTCATCATTATCGACACAGCAGGAAGGCTTCACACGAAAGTGAATCTAATGGCCGAGTTAACAAAAATTAAACGCGTTATTCAAAAAGTAATTCCGGATGCACCCCATGAAATCTTGTTGGTATTAGATGGAAGCACAGGGCAAAATGCTTTTGTTCAAGCTACTGAGTTCACGAAAGCAACAGAAGTAACCGCACTCGCCATTACCAAATTAGATGGCACAGCAAAAGGTGGAGTCGTTATCGGAATTTCAGATCAATTTAAAATTCCTGTGAAGTACATTGGTGTAGGTGAAAAGGTAAATGACCTGCAGACCTTTAATAAGACGGAGTTTGTTGACTCACTTTTTAAGCGAAACTGATTCCTTTTTCATTATCGGAATTCTGAAAAGCAACTGATAATTAAATCCCCAATAAACATTTTTGTTTGTAAGGCCGTAGCCCGGAACATCATGTGGAAGCAGATCAGGTGTGTCACCCATGTTCAGCGCAAATTTGTAGCGAATAGTGTATCCCAACCAAATCATTTTCCAAATACGTACACGCATACCCGTGGTTAACTCAAACCAATTCGCTGGCACATTTCGGTTGGTGAATACTTCGTTTGAACTTCCCCAGAGCGGATCATTGACAATAACACTGTAGTCTTCATCGAATGAACTGTGTGCATATCGCATGCCCAGAAAGAACATATTCTTGTCCGGGTTCTTTGTAAGGAAATTTACGTCTGCTCCAATACGGAAATAATTTCCGTTGTTGCTGTAGCTGGAAGAATCCTGAACATAGGTTCTTCCCCAAGATCCATAATCAACAGCTAAGTAGTAGCGATAGAAATCCACATCAGCATTTAGCTCCCAACCATTAAAGGTTTCATCATAGGTATTGCGAACTAATGCATACACATCTGTGCCCACACGAATTCCGGTAGGTAAAAATTTATTACGTACCGAATCTTTTTCCTGCGCAAGCAGAACCATCGGCAACAATAAAAATATCAATATGTTAATTCTTAATAATCTCAATGTTGGTAATGGACGGAAATTGAAGAGAATCTTTAGGCACAAGAATTTTTTCTGGTAAAATATTAGGCGAGGTGGCTAGTATGCCATTGTAAACAGGCTGATCACCGCATGCCGGGAAAATTAATTTACTGAGCTTGGTATACTCAATCCGTAAGGTATCAATGGATACAGGATCTCCTTCTTTCACTTTAAAATCAAAATAATATTCAGCTGTCACGGCCGATTCATTAATAGGAAGTTCAACTGTCGAAATGGTTTTACCTTCATAGAATTTATCATTTGAAAAATTATTCGTGATCTTATTAAAGGTGACGCCAGCTGAGACAAAACTCTCTCCCTTTTCAATTTTAAAATACACCTTCATCAGATTTGTTTTAGGGCATTTAAAAATCAGAATATTAGTAGTAGCCGGGTCTTGCGGTTTATCAACTTTCTTATTATCAACCAATGCAATACTCACGGAATCAAAATCTGCGGAGGTTAGATTTAAACCCGATACATATTTCTCTAACGGGCATACGTTATATCGCTCTTCTTCAGTTGTCGTATAATTAAGCGAAACATTCCTGGATATTCCATCCAGTATCATGTTAAAATCAGTTGAATTCGCGGCAAGATTAATGGGCAAGGTCACTGTATTGAGAGTGTCATATTGATACGCTATATCGCTGGGATAATCGGCTGTGATGCTGTTGATATTTGACAATACCAGCTGACTGGTTTTTTTATTTGACCCATCGACATATAGTTGGCGAAAATCAAACTTCACAAGATTCGTAGTGGGGCATCTGTAAATTTCAATATTGATGTTAGGAGGATTATTGACCTGGCTTGTAACCAATCGCACAGAATCAAAACCGGCAAGCTGATCGATGGTAAGTTTTGATAAGAGGTATCGCGGTCCGCATTCGTCTGAAACAAATTGAGCCTGAGAAAGGTATTTCAATAACATCGACCCACTTACTTTCTCACCTGAAATTGTTACGCCTGTTTCGTTGGCCAGATAATTAAGCGGAATAAGAAGGCTGCTCAGTGTAGTGTCATAATAAAATACACCATTAACTCCATCAATTGTAAGTCCTGAAAGGGGGATTACATCGCCTTTATTGGTTCCTAAAACCTTGAACGAAACTCCAATCTGGTCACTGTTCAGCCGAAAACAATCGGGTTGATCCAGGCACGAAATGGCCATAACACCAAAGAAGAGAAACCAACTACTTTTTCTTAATTTCCACATGAAGGGCATAAAGATAGGGAAGATGAACAATTTACGTGGTACGATTCAATCGTACTTCGTAAATCTAAACTCGTACACCTCTCTACATAAATCATACCTCGAAAATCGAACCTCGCGCTCATTTTCGTATTTTTGCCAATTAAGTAAGGAATACGTGAAGACAAAGGGTAATCGCAAATCGAAGGTAAACATCGTCACGCTGGGCTGTTCAAAAAACCTGGTGGATTCGGAGGTATTATTAACCCAATTGCGGGGTAATGGCATTGATGCAGTACACGAATCGAAAGAAGACAATGCAAGTGTAGTGGTGATCAATACCTGTGGCTTTATTGACAACGCTAAACAGGAATCCATCGATACCATTCTTCGTTATGTCGATGCGAAAGACGAAGGTATTGTTGATAAAGTTTACGTTACCGGATGTCTTTCTGAGCGATATAAGGATGATCTTGAAAAAGAAATCCCTCAGGTTGATGCCTGGTTTGGAACACGCGATCTTTCCCGACTTCTAAAAGTTTTCAGAGCAGATTATAAACATGAATTGGTTGGAGAGCGAATTCTCACCAACCCAAGTCATTACGCTTACCTTAAAATTTCTGAAGGCTGTGACAGACCTTGTTCTTTCTGTGCCATTCCGTTAATGCGCGGTGGTCATATTTCAAGACCGATTGAAGAGCTGGTTCTTGAAGCTAAAAGCTTAGCCAAGCAAGGAACGAAAGAACTATTACTCATCGCTCAAGATTCTACCTATTACGGACTCGATCTTTATAAGAAAAGAAATCTGGCCGATCTTCTAAAAAATCTATCAGATGTAGAAGGTATTGAATGGATTCGTTTACACTATGCATTCCCAACCGGCTTCCCGATGGATGCACTGGATGTAATGGCGGAACGAAGCAACATTTGCAAATACATTGATATGCCTTTGCAACATGCCTCTACTAAATTATTGCAGTCGATGCGCAGAGGTACAACCCGTGAGAAGACAGAACAACTGATCCATACCATTCGTGAAAAAGTTCCAGGCATTGCCATTCGTACCACGATGATCTCAGGACATCCAGGCGAGACCGAACAAGACTTTGAAGAGATGAAAGATTTTGTGGAGAAATCACGTTTCGACCGACTTGGAATTTTTACTTATTCGCATGAAGAAAATACACATTCGCATTCTATGCCCGATGATGTGCCCGATGATGTAAAACAAGAACGCATGGAAGAGGTAATGGAACTTCAACAAGGTATTTCGTTGGAGCTGAATCAAGCTAAAATAGGTAAGACTTTTAAAGTACTGATTGATCGCAAAGAAGGTGGTGATTTTGTTGGTCGAACAGAATTTGATTCACCAGAAGTTGACAATGAAGTGATCATTGAAAGCAAGGCGAATTACCTGCGAATGGGTGATTTTGTAAATGTAAAAGTAAAGTCCGCGACAGAGTTCGATTTAACCGGGGAAGTTGTTCAATAACCTCGTGTAATTTTATGAACTTAATCCATAAATTGACGTTATTCGATCTATGGTTTTAAAAAGTCACACCCATTTTTGTTGTTAAACATGAAGCTTAACAAAGTCGCTTTCGCGGATACGCGATCATTCAGTCCGTTTTTTCTGGATTACATTCAACAAAAGGAAACTTTAAAACCCTATTACAATCGCTTTCCGCTCATACAAAATGTTGGCGATCAGATAAAAGAAAAATCAGCATCCTTCCCAACATCGTCTCGATCTGTTTTAGTAAAAGTACTTACGCATCAATATGAAGGTTATCCTGTTTCAGGAGCTGTTCAAAAAAATATCACCGATCTTCAGAACGAAAAGACATTCACGGTTACGACCGGTCATCAACTCAACATCTTCACCGGACCATTATATTTCATTTACAAAATCGTTACAGTCATCAATGCCTGCAAGCAATTAAAAGCTCAATATCCAAATTACAATTTTGTTCCGGTGTATTGGATGGCATCAGAAGATCATGATTATGATGAGATAAAATATTTTAAACTCTACGCAAAGAAATACACCTGGGAGACTGATCAGAAAGGTGCCGTAGGTAGATTTGATACTAAGAGTCTGGCAAAACTTGCCAATGAAATTCCAGGCGAAACAAAAATATTTCGTGAGGCTTATGCAAAGCATAAAAAATTAAGTGATGCTGTTCGTGCATACGTAAACACATTATTTAGCAACGAAGGACTTGTCGTTATTGATGGTGATGATCGATCACTCAAATCATTATTCACACCGGTTATTCAAGATGATGTTATCAACTGCTCTGTTAAAAAACTGGTTGATCATACTACCTCGTCACTTGAAGACCTCGGGTACAAAACTCAGATTTATTGTCGTGATATTAATTTCTTCTATTTGATTGACGGCTTACGCAGCCGGATTGAAAAGAAAGAAAATACCTATCAGGTATTGGATAGTGATCTCCGTTTTACTGAAGCAGAAGTTGAAAAGCAAATAAAAGAAGAACCGGAGAAGTTCAGTCCCAACGTTATTCTTCGTCCTCTCTATCAGGAAATGATTCTTCCTAATCTTGCATATGTTGGTGGACCGGCAGAGGTAATTTACTGGCTTCAACTAAAGGACGTATTCCAACATTTCAATACACCGTTCCCCATGTTAATGCCACGCAATTTTGGCTTGGTGATGGATCATGAGGTAGCACGTAAATTCTCAAAGACTGATCTGGAACTAAAAGATTTGTTTGAAGAGAAGAACTACCTATTCAATCATTGGGTACTAAAACATTCACCTCGCAATCTAACAGTAGGTGCTGAACGAGAAGGTATTGTCAATCTTTTTGAAATTCTTCGCGAACGTGCTGCGACTGTAGACAAAACATTGGATCCATTTGTTGGGGCCGAGAGTAAACGAGCTTTAAACAGTTTGGAGAAAATAGAACGTAAATTACTTCGTGCCGAAAAAAGGTTGCACAGTGATAAACTTCGTCAGATTGAATCGGTTAAAGATGCCCTCTTCCCAAATGGAAGTTTGCAAGAACGAACTGATAATTTTTTAAACTTCTATCAGCAAGATTCAGAATTCATTCAAAAGATAATGGATGCATTTGATCCGTTTGATTTCCAGATGAATGTATTACAATACGAAGAGCAATAATTCTTCAGCCACATTAATCCCAACTCAATCCTTACATCGATAGAGAATATTGTCTCTAATTACATTTTCCGTAAGATCATTTTGATCAGCTTCTGAAGTTGTAAACGTCCCTACCTCTACGCCCTCACAGTTATAAAGTGTTGGAGTGTCAATACCATTACATACTGAATCGGTAAGCACAATAAAAAAGACAGTTTGGGAATTGTATGTCCCTTGGACTATTACATCTCACAGGAACAATTTGTCATTGACTTTTTTAGCTCCAACAGCCAGCTAATATTCATTGGAGATGTTGAATTACATGCATTCCCATTCGACTCCGTGTCATCACAATCACAACTTATAATGAGAAGGCACATAAGTAGAGGAACAAAACATTTCATCGGTTTCAGGTTTAGCATCAATGCCAAGGTAGACACAGCGAATGAAATTTTAGTTGGAATGCCTTTGCATAAAGAACAAAATGAACTTGTGATCCACTCTTTCACCTTCTATCTTTGAATATGACCAAGGAAGAACTTCGCAAAATCTACCTTCAAAAAAGACGCTCGCTTTCTTCTGCGGAATATGAGCAGTTGAGTGCGGAGGTTTGCGAAAACTTCTTCAATCATGTTGATTTATCATCAATAGAGTTTCTTCACATTTTTATTCCAATCGAAAAAAATAAAGAGCCCAATACATGGTTCATTATAGATCGATTACAAAAGCGATTTCCTGAAATTAACGTAGTTGTTCCTCGTGTGAATCATCAGACAGAAGAAATGGAGAATTTCATCTTCGAGGGGAAAGATCAACTTCAAATGAATACGTGGGAGATACCAGAACCAAAAGAAGGAAAAGAAGTGAAGGCGGAACAAATTGAAATGGTTCTGATTCCACTTGTGACCTTCGATCATCTAGGCCATCGGGTTGGATACGGCAAAGGTTTTTACGATAAGCTTTTAGGTAAATGTAAACCAGACTGTAAACGCATTGGCTTATCTCTCTTCGAACCTGTTGAAAAAATTGATGATATCAATCCTCACGATAAAAAACTTCAATCGTGTATTACTCCAATAAAGGTATCGAACTTTGAACCCTGAATTCTTAAACTTCAGGCTCTTGCTGGCTCAGGCAATGAAACGATCCTAATCCCCAGATAATATCTGTTGAATCCAAACCAACGACTTTCCTTGTGATGAATTGTTGTTGAAGAATATCTAAAGCGCGGTCATCATTTTTATCGCGGAAGGTAGGAACGATTACATACTTATTCCCAATATAGAAGTTAGCATACGAAGCAGGCAAACGCATACCATCATACTCAACGGCAGATGGCATAGGTAACTCTACAATATTTATCTGCTTCCCGTTTTCTAAACGTAATGTCTTTAAGGTGTCCAGATTTTCTTGCAGTATGTGGTAGTTCACATCGTTCTTACTTTCCTCCACAATGGTAACGACAGTATCTTCATTGACAAATCGTGTAAGATCATCAATGTGTCCATCGGTATCATCACCTACAATACCATCACCAAGCCATAAAATATTTTCTACGCCATAATAATTATAAAGGTATTCCTCAATTTGTTTTTGATTGAGATGTGGATTCCTGTTTGGGTTTAGTAAACACGCTGTTGTTGTGAGTAATGTTCCCTTTCCATTAAACTCAACTGAACCACCTTCCATCACAATGCCTGGATGCACAACCGGAATATTAAAATGATTACCTATTAATGTCGGAATCACATCATCCAAATCATAAGGAGGATACTTATCGCCCCATGCGTTATATCCCCAATCCACAATCATTTTCTTTTTCTCTGTCGGATTGATTAAGAAGGCAGGACCATGATCACGGCACCATGCATCGTTGGTAGGATGAAAAAAGAACTGAACATTATTCATATCTGCTCCCGCTTCACTTACAAATCGAAAAGCCTTCTGTTTCATCGCTTCATCCAACACATTAATATTTACCTTCTCTCCTTCCGACAGGTATTTTATAAACTGTGCATAGATTGGAAAAATCAATTCAATTTTTCCAGGCCATGATGCTTCCTTGTGCGGCCAGCTAAGCCAGGTTGCTGTGTGCTTTGCAAATTCCGCAGGGAAGTGAAAGCCTGATTGCTTTGGAGTCATAGAATAAATAGTTGCCGGTTGCCAGTTACCGGTAACCAGTAACTGGCAACCGATTAGTCTTCGTCAATAAATCGTTTTGTGATGGGCTGATACGAATCAATTCTGCGATCGCGCATGAAAGGCCAGTGCGTTCTGTACGAATCGGTTTTTGCTAAATCAATTTTTTCTACATGCACCTCTTCTTTATCATGTGATGCGAGATAAAGTATTTTTCCGAAGGGATTTGTAATGAACGATCCTCCCCAAAATTTCATTGCACCATTTTGCTCAATGCCAACACGGTTTACGCTAACAACGTGAAGTCCGTTCGCTACCGAATGACTGCGCTGAATAGTTTGCCATGCATTGTATTGTTCACTGTTGGTTGCTTCATCTTGTGAAGTTGCCCAACCAATTGCCGTAGGATAAAATAAAATTTCAGCACCCATTAAGGAAGTGATACGGGAAGCTTCCGGATACCATTGATCCCAGCAAATTAAAATACCGATGGCAGCAAACTTTGTTTTGAAAACTTTGTATCCCAAATCGCCAGGAGTAAAATAAAATTTCTCATAGTAAGCCGGATCATCCGGAATATGCATCTTCCTGTACTTGCCAAGGTATTCACCATCGGCATCGAGAACGGCAGTTGTGTTGTGGTAAATTCCACTCGTGCGTTTCTCAAAAAGTGAAGCAATGATAACAACACCTAACTCCTGTGCAACAGAAGATAATGTTTCAGTAGAAGGACCTGGAATAGCTTCAGCCAGTTTGAAGTTTTCATAATCCTCCACATCACAGAAATAAAGTGATGTAAAGAGCTCTTGTAAACAAATGATCTGAGCACCCTTTGCAGCTGCTTCGCGGATTTTAACAATGGCCTTCGAAAGATTTTCTGCCGGGTCTTGGGTGCAAGTCATTTGCACGATACCCACATTCACCAGTTTTTGCACAGTCATTTCAGTTTATGAACTGCAAAAGTAGAAACTAATTTGAGAGGGGTGAAATTAAATTTTGATGAGCATTATTCGTGCATTCACGGCTATTTTAAGGTGGCCACGAATGTTACAAGAACAGTCTTTGGCCTGTCATCTACAAAATGCCCCACTCGACCAATTCCTCTTTGGTCTGCTCTGGGTTTCGAAAGTGAATGGTGTGCATACCCAGTGCCTTTGCACCAATAATGTTGTGGGCATTGTCATCGATGAATAATGATGTGCGTGGATCTACTTTGTAGCGATCGAAAAGGATCTGATAAAACTCCGGATGGGGTTTTCTGGTTTTTTCTACTCCGGAAACAACAATACCTTCAAACCAATGAAGAAACTCGAAAGTATCGAGCGCCCATGGAAAAGTTTCTGCCGACCAATTGGTAAGAGCATACAAACGATGCTCTGATTTTTCTTTGATGGCCGTAAGGAGCTCGACAGTTCCTTGCACTGAACCATTCATGGTTTCCTGCCAGCGACCATACCAGGCACGGATAGGTAATTCCCATTCAGGATGTTTTGCAACCAATTCTTCAGTAGCATCTTCAAACGAGCGACCAGCATCTTGCATATCGTTCCATTCCATGGTACAGATATTTTCCAGGAACCAGGTGATCTCTTCCTCAGTTTTAAAAATTTTGCGATACAGGTAGCGCGGACTCCAATCAATGAGCACTCCGCCCAGATCAAAGATTACGGTGTTGATAGCAGGTTTCATAGAAATTAAAAATACAAAGAAAGCAGAAGGCTTCTGCTCCTACCTACCTATCCAAAAAAACAATTGTTTAAAAAACAGAAACTTTTTGATTCGCAGTTTTTCCATCGAGATTTAATCGGAAGATGTACATTCCTTTCGGAAGTCCATTCGTGTCTATTTCTTTTTTAAATGAAGAGGTAATTTCTCCCTGATAAATTATCTTTAAAGTCCTACCATTCAAATCAACCACATCAAGCATAGCATAACCTCTTTTGTTTATTTCGACTGTAACTTTCGAGTTTGCCTCTAAAGGATTTGGATATACTTTGAATATTTTATTTATCTCCGCATCATTCTCTGTGGCCGTAATAACATCACCCTTCTGTCCTTTTAATTGAATGGTTGTTATGGATAGTGGCGATAGTGAAATGTTAATTGCATTTGCGGATTGACTAACGGTGGACTTTTGAAGGGCGTTAGTCGTGTGTGATGTAAAGGTTTCCGATGATGGAAGATTGCTCAGTTTCAATACAGAAAAAGATTCTTCGACTAAATCATAACCAACCAATTTTAAGTTGACGGATTTTGTAGCAGTGGTCGATCGGTTTACCAACACGACACTAATGGAATCGCCTGCTGCATTAATGCTTGGATATGCGGAAACAAATTCCTCATCGGTTGAAGTAGCCTGAACAAATTCATTCTTATTATATCGGCTATAAAGGTGAAGCACTTCCCACATTCCATTTTGCCAGCTCCATGGAGTAAAAATTTCCATCTCCTTGTGCTTCATGAATTCACCTAAGGTACTCGCATACCAGACTGCACTTGTGCTTGCATTGATGTAGTTAATACCTGTTTCGCTAACACCAAACGTAACACCATGATCTGCACCAATGTATTGTTCGAGCCAGACTTTGCATCGCTCGAAAATATATTCCTTTGTCTGACTATTATCCCACGATCCACTAACATTCTTCACCCCATTCGCTTCCGGGTAAACATAGTTCTTGTCAAAATAGACGCGATGATACTGCACTAAATCCGCAGCGTTTGTACTGCCCGGATAGAAATGAATGTCTAATACATCCAACAAACGAATACCGGTTTCTTCTTGCTCTTCAGCAATTCGTTTTATGAAATATTCGAGCCAAGGATAATTTCTACCACCCGAACTTATGTTGTTAGGCCAATTGTACCATTGCCATTCGTTTGCCGGAACAGGGCCCAGTAATTTGATTTCGGGAAAACGTTCTCTGGCTTTTTTCGCTACTTCAAAATAGCGCTGCATAAATTGTTCGGCCGTAATTTGAACAGGCATGACATCATCGTGTGTGCCCTCCCATATTTCAACTTCATTATCCATGCTCCAGTACTGCAACTTGTTTTTATTAAGCGACAAGTCATTGAACCAGTAATTTAAAATACGTGTCGTTGAGTCGGCATTCCAGTTTTCGAGATAGAGATCAGGATTTCCCTCCACTAAAGCTTCGCCTCCTCCTGATGTATTTGCAGTGCCTCCACCAGCCAGATTTTGATGTACACCCGACCACCATTGCGAACTGTTGTAACCCCAATCATTGAAGTTACTGGCATTGGTTTTGGCAGCCTTACCTATCAATTGAAATGACCACATGCCTTGAGCACTTGGCATAGTTTGTTGCAAAGTTTGAGCTGCATACGTCCAGTCATTTGCATAGACATTGTTATACCAGTCAGGGTGACTCGACATTTTCCTTCTCCAATTATATTTTGTGGAATTATTACCACCACCTTCTCTGAAAAAATGAACACCAGCATCTTTTAGTCGCGTCCACTCAGGTGTAAAACCACTTCCTGGATTTCCTGACAATGAGTTATTTCTTCCGTACAGGTATTTTGAAATGGGATGTGTGTCTTTCGCCAGATCAATTTCAACAGTAACCTGTGCGAAAATTAATTGTGAAAAGCTTAATAACATGAAGAGAAATAGAAACCGCATTTTTAGCATCTTTAGTTTTGAATGAACTCCCAAAGTTAGTTATGATGTGCACAGGGTAAGGGTATGAATTGTTAACACGTAGGGTGGAAAATATTTAGTTTTCCTTAAATAACAATTTATATGGAGGTTATTCTCTTGAGCTTTTAGATCGCTCATCACCAATCCTTATCTAAAAGGACCAATAAAGAATGTTGACGTTCTGAAAAAGATAAATTACCACATAGCATTGGTTATCAAATCAAAAACAATAATTCTTGGCATTAATTTAATCTAAAATTCATAGTTAACTTCATTCTAACCTTTACTTTTTGTTCATTTCTAATTCCTGGTGACCATTTTACTTTTAAGCTTCTAAATCCGTCTAGTGCTATTTCATCACAGCCATACCCAATTCCCTTTTCAACTTTTAAGTCTAATACTTCTCCATTCTCATCAACGATAAAGGAAATGGTGACCTTCCCCACTACACCATTTTTCTTAGCCTCTTCAGGGTACTTTGCTTTAGCAACATAGCTTCCCCATTGTCTATAGATTTGTTCCATTCCACTCTCTGGTTCAGGTTTTTTATCTACACTTTCAGGCAAATAAATTTTTTCAATTGTCTCTAACCTATCAAGGCCAATAGTAAATTTAGAAGCATCAGGAACTACAATAAATTTCTCGCCATACTCTGAATGTGTAATCTGAAGTGTATCTCCAACGAGTGCCGCTATTTTAAAAAAGCCCAGATGATTTGTATGTGTTGAGGAGTCAGCTCTTTTTACAATAGCCCCTTTTATTACATCATCGGATTTACTATCAACCAAACGTCCTGTAACTATCAAGTCTTGAGCAAAAACAAATTGCGGTAATACAACCATTACAACAATGATCAAACTCAATAATAACTTTTTCATAATTGTTTAATAGGGTTAATAAGTTGGTAAAGTCAAAAAATACAAACTCCTCATCTAAGGACTTTAAAATAATTTATCTAATCAAAGCATCAAACCTTCCCCACAACCTCCATCACTCGTTCACAAACTACTTCAGGTGTTATGCGAGTAAGACAAGGAAAATCACCTATATGGCAAGTCTCTTTTCCATACACAGAACAAGGGCGACAAGGAAGTTCTTCGCGGCTAATTTCTATGATGCTTTCTTTACCTTTTCCATACGGACCAAAACCAACATCAGTATGTGTACCTCCCCAAATGGAAAGCAAAGGTATGTTCGCAAGCGCGGCCATGTGCATGTTCGATGAATCACCACAGAGCATAACATCCAGATGTCGCATTAACGCAATCTCCTGGCGTAATTTTAATTGACCTGCAATGACTTCAACATTTTGAGGGAACTGTTGTTTCAATGATTCAAAGAATTGAATTTCTTTATCACCCCCACCAAACAAGAAGAATTTGATGGGCTCTTTCGCTAATAACATTTCAATCAATGGCTTGTAATTTTCTATCGGCCATATTTTCGATTTGTGCATGGAGAATGGTGCCAGACCAACCCACTTACTCTTCTCGATTGATTTCTTATATCCAAACCAACCCGAAGCGGTTTGAATGGATTCACCCAAAGCAAGGTGAGGCGGATCAACTATTGGGAAAGTATATCCAGCCTTCTCAAACGCAAGGCGATAGCGTTCTACGGTATGAATTAAAGGAGTCGTTACCTTATTCGCTTTTCTTGTAAATAAATTCTTTTCCTTTTTGCCCTTATCAAAAACCACTACATCTGATCCGAAGAGCTTGAAAAAGCTTCTCAAAATTTTAGTGCGAATATGATCGTGCATATCAAACACCATTTCGTACGGACCTTTGCGCAAAAGTTTTTTGCATAAATCGCGCATACCAAAAATGCCAGTATAGGTATAGTCAACATCGGCAGGAAAAACAATTACACGTTCCATATCAAAAAACAACGGACCAAATTTAGGACGCGTAACAACCGTAACTTCAACATCAGGATTGGCCGCTACAAATGATTTCACTACCGGAACGAGTAACGCCACATCGCCCATGGCTGAAAAACGAAAGATCAGAATTTTTCTCATCCGTATTACTTCTTTTGATTGTATAACATCGGATTCAACGATGCGTCATTATACATTTTCATTTGCCGATAGACTTTAAACCTGCGGTTGCCTGAACCAATGTCTTCCATCAATTCATCAAAAGCAGTTTTCATATCCACTCGCTGCTCAAGCAAAATATTCAATTTCAATTTACATTTTTGCACGTGCTCAGTATCAACATCTTTGCGTTCCGTTTGTTCTTTCATGTGGAAAATTTTAAGCAACAAAATGCTCATCCGGTCCAGCAACCAGGCGGGTGTTTCTGAGTTGATGCGTGTTTGGGGTTTTGGAATAACGTTTTTAAATTCTTCCAGAAATACATCGTCAATTTTTTCGACCCGATCGGTTCGATCCTGGTTCGATTTATCAATTCTTCTTTTTAACTGAACGGCTTCAGCAGGATTTATTTCTGGAAGACGAATGATGTCTTCCAAATGCCACTGCACCGTATCAATCCAGTTTTTAGTATAGAGCAAGTGTTCAAAACTTCCTTCCGTAAAAGGGTTTTTTATCGGGTGGTCAACACTATCATTAATATGATAATCCTGAATACTTTGTTCAAAAACGGAATAGCACTCTTCTGCCTTTAACATATAGTCTGTTTGAATACGCAATTTAATTAATTTGCCATACCTCCCACACCCAAATCACACACCCACGATTAACAATTAACTCCCGCTTAAGAGCTGGACTAAAAGCATTAACTCATAATCCTGTGTCATCTCATCATTTTGTAAAAGAAGGCCAAGAGCCAGCCTTGCTGATTCTGGAAGCATTGTCGCATGAACTTGCGGAACCTTTATTGGAATGGGCACCGCTTGTGGTTGTGGCCGATACTGCGCTAGCAGATGTATTGCAATGGAATATTAAAATTGATGTTGTTTTAGTTCAAGCCATTCGAAAAGAAGAAGTAAAGGCGCAATTGCTCGATCAGTTTCCGATAGAAATAATTACCTATCGGGATCACTCTGATTTTTTATCGGTTGCTTTTAATTTTCTGATTGCTAAAAACCAAAAGGCACTGAATGTAATGACCGATGCTTCCGATTCACTTTTCATTTCCGTTAAGCCTTTCACTGAAAAAATTCAGATCTCATTATTCAATCAACATATTCAATGGTTATACATTTCTTCTGGTCATTATGAGAAATGGCTTCCTGCAAAGAGTCTGATTCAAGTAATAAAAAAAGAAGATCAAAAGATTCAATGCACAGGACTTTTACCTCAGCAAGAACATTGGGAGGTAGAAAATGATGGAATGGTTGGCATTCATTCGGATCGGGTTTTCTGGGTTGGCGAGTTGTCGGAATAAGGTATTTGAAGCCCTTTGAACTCCAATTCAACATTATTAAATGTTTATACTTTGATCGTAGGGGTAAAACTTTTCTCAATTGTCATAACCTCATAGCCAGAAAGCCGTAAATTTCGATGTTCACAAAAGAAAAGCATTGGAATTACACGAGCAACAGCAAACAAATACGCTGAAAAAAGGCGACCTAACTGCTTTTGAGATGCTTTTTAGAACGTTTTATCAACCTCTATGTAATTACGCCTACACCTTTACCCAGGATCGGGACGAGGCCGAAGAAGTAGTGCAGTCTACTTTTCTATCGGTTTGGGAGAAATATAATTCCCTGGAAATCCACACGGCAATGAAGCCGTACCTCTACGCCATGGTGCGTAATTCGTGTCTCAACATCATTAAGCACGAAAAAATAAAACAGAAGCATGTACAGTCTGAAATGGTGATGGCCGAAAGAAGTATTGAATCGGTAACAAATACAGTTTTAGCAACTGAACTGGATGAACGAATTCAACATGCATTGGAGAAACTCCCTGAACAATGCCGCATCATCTTTAAGCTAAGCCGATTTGAAGAATTGAAGTATGCAGAGATCGCAGAGCATTTGAATCTTTCTGTGAAAACCGTAGAGAATCAAATGGGTAAAGCATTGAGAATTATGCGCGAGCAGCTCAAGGATTACCTGCCGCTATTGTTGATATTAATGAACGAATTTTTAAACTGAGCGATTGAGAAATAGCGATAACCATATTGACGAACTCTTAGCAAAGTATGTTGCCAATGAAGCCACCATTGGAGAAAAGGCCATTGTTGAATCGTGGCTAACCGAAAATGCTTCGAATGCAAAACACCTCGATCAGTTGAACATTATTTTCAACCAGGCAACTGCACTCAAAGAATCACAACAGTTTGATACCGATGCAGCATGGCTAAAGGTAAAGTCAAGATTAGGTAAACAAGAAACGAAAACCATAGAATTCAAACCGCAAATCCCGATTGCTGTCGGGACAAACTTCAACACGTGGCTTCGCATTGCAGCCTCTATTGTTGTGGTGTTGGGTATTGGATATTACGCTATGCAATTCTTCTCAAAGCCGGTTGATCTTTATTCACAACAGGCCACTACTACCATTTTAAAAGATACTCTTCCGGATGGAAGTACGATAGTAATCAATAAAAAATCGTCATTGGCATATGAATATAATCCTCGTAAAAAAACCAGGAAACTAACGTTAGAAGGAGAAGCTTACTTTAACGTAAAGCACGAAGAAAAAAAACCATTCATCATTGAAACACAAGAGGTAATCATTGAAGACATTGGCACTACCTTCAATGTAAAGTCGTATACTCAAAGTAACACCATAGAAGTTTTTGTTGAGAGTGGCGAAGTGAGGTTTTACACCAATAACAACGAGGGATTGTATCTGAAGCAAGGTGAAACCGGGATCTATAACAAGAGCAATAAATCATTTGCGCGATTGATCGAAACGGACACCAATATTCTGTCATATCAAAACCACATATTCCATTTTAACAATACTGATCTGGGAACAATCATTGACGAAATAAATGAAGTATACAATGTAAAACTGGTAGCGGTTAAAGAACAACTACGCGGATGCCGCATTACGGTTGATTTTAAAGGCGAATCGCTCGAATCGATTATTGATATCATTTCTGAAACTCTTAACCTGACAGTAACTAAACTAGACAATCAAATCATGTTAGATGGTAATGTTTGTCAGTATTGATGTTATGAGATTTTTTTACCCTCTTTTTTTTATTCTCTCTTTTGCTGCATTCTCCACTCACGCCCAAACAAAACCATTCCTTGAACGTGAGATTTCCATTTCATTTGTCAATACAAAATTAGATGCTGCACTGGCTCAATTATCAAAACAAGAAAAGTTCACCTTTTCATACAACCCTGCTATTCTAAATGTAAATACAATTATCAACACCCGCTTTGAGCGAAAGACATTGCGTGAAGTGCTCATCAATTTAGTCGGATCATCCATTCAACCAAAAGAGAAAGGCAATTACATTATCCTCACGAAGATTAATGCTTTGCAAGTCAACAAAACCGGCAGCATCGTTCCATTAATTATTAGCGGTTATGTTGTGAATGCGGAAACAAATGAAAAAATTGGAGAGGTAAGTATTTATGATAAAAAATCTCTCACCGCAGTCATTACTGATTCGTATGGATTCTTTAAGCTTGTCATTGACAAACCAAGTGCGCAAAACTTTATTTCAATTAACAAACTCCATTTTCGAGATACGGTAATTGCCATTCCTGCCGACATCAGTTCATTTGTTACCATCCACATTACGCCTGAAGCGCGATCTGTAATCTTATTATCAAATGAAAGTGATTT
Source organism: Chryseolinea sp. (assembly GCA_036787535.1). GTDB lineage: Bacteria > Bacteroidota > Bacteroidia > Cytophagales > Cyclobacteriaceae > Chryseolinea. The sequence goes on along the minus strand of DAIQPD010000013.1, from coordinate 2,113 downwards.
GAAGGGTGACAGCAGAGAAGTCGAAATACTTCCTCCATTACTTTCATATACTCAATCAACACCTCAACCTAAGTTAGCGCGCGATTTAAATATGGAAAATATCAGAGATACACTTTATCGAAAGTGGCAGGTTTCGCTTTTTCCATTTGTTGGCACCAATCATAAACTAAGCGGAAATATTATTAACGATTACTCCTTCAATATTGTCAGTGGTTATGGATTAGGCGTGCGGAAATTTGAAGTAGCCGGATACTTCAATATCAATCGCGGAAACGTTGAGCATGGTCAGCTCGCAGGAGCATTTAACTTAAACTTTGGCTCAATGAATGGGTTTCAAGCTGCAGGTTCATTCAACATAAATCTCAGAAGTGCAAATGCAATGCAGGTTGCTGGTGCTTTTAATTTCAATGGTGAATCATCACAGGGTGCGCAATTTGCTGGCGTTGCTAACATTCAGATGAAAGAATACACCGGCTTTCAAGTGGCGTCTTTCGCCAATATTGCGCACAAAAAAATAACAGGAACTCAAATTTCAGGATTCGTTAACTATGCTAAAAATGTTAAAGGCACACAAATTGGAATAATTAATATTGCCGATAGTGTAAAAGGTGTGCAACTTGGTTTACTCAGCATTGTCAAACATGGGTATCACAAAATTGAAGTCTCAGCAGATGAAATATTTTACACCAATGTTGCCTTCCGTACAGGGGTTCCATTTCTTTATAACATAATCACTGCAGGCATTAAGCCTGATGATTTTGAAATTCCATACTGGACTGTTGGCTATGGAATCGGTACTTCACCACGGTTATCAAAGTGGCTTTCGTTGGATTTTGATGTTACAGCCAATCAGGTGAGCAAAGGAAATTTTACCCCTGCTATTAATATTTTAAATAAACTATATATGGGATTTGAGCTCCAACCGATTCCAAAATTTGCGCTTGCTTTCGGGGTGACACTAAACGCGTACGTAACCGATACAACGTATGATGGATACACCGATTTGTTTACGTCATACAGACCGAAATTTGTTTACGATGAAACATCCGTGGAAGATAACATCAATGTAAAAATGTGGTGGGGTGCAAAAGTCGGATTGCGATTCTTGTAATCAGATTGCGTGTGAAAAAAAATACCTTCTCGAAATTGAGAGGTATTTTAATAAAGTTTATAAACCGCTGGAATATTACGAAACCTGGAGTGGCGGTTGCCCTAACTCTTTTAGCAGCTTGGCATGACCCACCATGGCTTGAGCAAAGGTATCGTAAGATTTATACGGAAGATTAAATTCTTCTGCTGTTGTCTTTACAATGTTTGCAATCTTGCGATAATGCACATGGCAAACATTTGGAAAAAGATGATGTTCAACCTGAAGGTTTAATCCACCAACATACCAACTAAAAATTTTACTGCGCTGTGCAAAGTTTGTAGTGGTTCGCAATTGATGAATCGCCCAATTGTTTTCGAGACGTCCTTCTGCATCCGGCACAGGATAATCTGTTCCATCTATTACGTGTGCTGGTTGAAAAATAACGGCAAGGATAAATCCTGAAACATAATGCATGGTAAAGAAGCCTATAAATACTTGCCACCATTCGTACGGCAACACGAGTGTAGGTATTACTAATATATATCCAAAGTAAACTAACTTCGAAAAAAACAGAATAGCCAACTCTTTGTAAATATTTGCCTTCATCTTTGCTACCAATCCATCCTTATTATATCGAAGTATTCTTCCGTAATCTTTTATGGTAATCCAGACAAAAGTTAATAGACCATAAAGAAACCATGCATAAATATGTTGAAAACGATGCAAGGGCTTCCATTCTGATTCCGGACTCATTCGCAATACACCACGTGGGCTGATATCTTCATCGGCTTCGTGAACGTTGGTGTAGGTGTGATGTAATACGTTGTGCTGCACTTTCCAGTTGAATGCATTGCCACCAATAAGATTTAAAGAATAGCCAATCAAATCATTCACCCATCCCTTTGTAGAATACGAGCCATGATTGGCATCGTGCATAATAGAAAGACCTATTCCTGCTTTACCTAAACCCATAACAGCACACAAGCCTAACAGTGCCCATGGGTTCAGAAAAGAACCGGATAC
>DAIQPD010000143.1:0-10284 GCA_036787535.1 Chryseolinea sp. | reverse complement strand
AGACCCAACACAATGAATCCGCTCCGCATATTACTTTTCAATATGTTTATAATACTCCATTTCATTGCATTAAAATTTAAATCCATAACTCACAAAAGGTAGAAGTCCGAAAAGTCCGGGTTGCTGATAGCGATAAGAACCATCTGAATTTGGTTCGATCGTAATGCCGAATGGCGTTGCGCGATTGTATACATTGTACACTCCCGCAAACCATTCACTTTGTATTTTTCTTTCTGGTCGCGATCTGAATTTTATACCCAGATCAAGTCGATGTGTGTTTGCTAATTTAACTGAATTGAGTGGCGCGTAAACCGGAATTAAATTAACACCTGCTAAAGTAGGTGATGGCACTATGTACTGTCCGATGATTGGTGTAAATCGTGAGCCCGAAATAAATTCGAACACCGCTGAGAATGACCAACGTTTTACAAATTCATAGTTCATTACTACAGCACCATTATGTCTTCGATCATACCTTGAAAAGAACCATTGCCCTTGATTTACCTCATCATACTTTCGTTCAGAACGGGAAAGCGTATAACTAATCCAACCTGTTAACTTGCCAGATTCTTTCTTGATCAACACTTCAAGGCCATAAGCTTTTCCTGCACCTTGTATCAGTTGCTCTTCAAATTCTGTATTGAGAAAAAGATTGGCACCTTCCTGATAGCCGACAAGCTGGTTCATCTTTTTATAATACCCCTCCAAACTGACGAACATACTTTTTCCTGGCAAGACTTGTTGAAGGGCAAGGGTAATCTGATCTGAAGTTTGTGGGTTGATATTTTTCGTTACCGGATACCAGATGTCGGTTGGAAAAGCAATTGCTGAACTCGAAACACGGTGAAGGTATTGTGACATGCGAGAGTAACTGAATTTGAGAGCTGTGTTTGGCTGTAGTTTATATCGCAATGCAAGTCGTGGTTCGGGATTGACATAAAATTGATTGCCTACATTGGCTGACGACAATCTTAAGCCTGCACTCCACGACCATCTGACTTTCCACTTACCATCGGCTTGTATAAAAATACTCGACTCTAAACTGGTTTGAGCTTCTGATGCACTACTGGGGAGCAATTCAGAAATTTCTCCTGAAGTACTGATAATGTTCGGGCTCACTGAATGATGAATGGCTTCGATACCTGCAAACAAAGAGACACCACGCAACGAGTCCCATTGAAATTTCCACTTGCCGCCCCAATCGCGAATACTCGAATTCACAAAAAGACGATTGTCTTGAAATGAATTTTGTATGTTGTATTTAAAGCGAGTTCCATAGAGTGACAATTCACTGCTCACATTCGGGGCAATTGATCTTCTCCATAGCACAGTTTGTGTGCTACTGGCAATTGTAAAATCAGTTGACCTGTTACTGTTCCTTGAGGAATCGCGCGGTTCACGTGCATAGGATAACACATCTTGACCGGAGTAGTAGGTAACTTCGAGATAATCGCGTGATGAAGGTTTGAAGCTAAGTTTCGTGTTCAGATCATAAAAGTAATAAGGTAATGATTCGTTTACCGCACTCAATACCTGATCGATATAGGTTCTCCTTGCTGCTATCCAAATGTGAAGTTTATTTTTTATGATCGGTTGACTCACCATTAGCCGTGAAGCGAGCAACCCAATATTTCCACTTACATGTGTGCGATCAACCAGTTGTGATTTAGTCGTCACATTTAAAATAGAGGACAAGCGACCTCCGTAGTATGCTGGGAATGCACCGTTAATTGATTCAACTCCTTGTAAAATATCAGGATTAAAAACAGATAAAAATCCAAAGAGATGGCCTGTGTTATAAACCGGTGCACCATCTAACAACACCAGGTTTTGATCGGCAGCACCGCCACGGACAAAAAGATCAGAGCTTCCCTCCACTCCTTTTGAAACCCCCGGAAGCAATTGAATGGTTTTAATTAAATCAGCTTCACCTCCTAACACAGGAATTGAATTAATTTCCTTTTCGGTTAAATGAAACGTGCTGGTTCGTGTTGATTCAAATTGATCGGATTGAAGAAATCGATTTCCTGAAATAACTACCTCATCTAGCTGCTCTATCGATGGCTCCAGGAAAAAAGAAATAGAGGTATCACCCTTCAAAATAAATTCCTGTGACAATTTTCGAAAGCCTGTATACGAGATTGCGAGACGAACTTTACCCGAGGGCAATGTTGCAGTGAAATCCCCACCTGCCTCAGTGGTTACTGTTTTGTTAGGATTAGAAAAGTGTACATGCGCGTGATCAAGAGGCTTTCCTGAATTATCATAAACACGACCTTTTAACACTGACTGAGCCGATACAATACCAGTCGTTAATAGTATGATGTATAAAATGACAATTTGTTTCATCAGATAGGGTACTGTTTAGAAACTATTGCACCTTCAAATTTCTGAAGGCCTGATCATTTAAACAGCAATATCTCTGAATATATTTCTCTGGCAAGAGAAAATTTTTGAATGGTTGATATGGATAAACATTAGCAATGCGAAGGATTTTATTCCGCTACCGTTGGAAAAAACCAGAAATGAATTGAATCAGCCCACAAACCCATTCTTCTTATGGCTTCCATCGCAATACGGTTTATTCGATGATCCGCCACAGCGACAAAAGGCAGTTGCATTGTTTTTCTTTGTCAGATTTCCACTTGAATCTTTTACTGTTACATTGCCATAGACAAGTAATGGTCCGTTTTCCATTGTTTCTACAATCGTTTCGGCTTCTACTTTTATTTCTTCAGACTCATCCCTATTAAGGTAATAGCTTAATGCACCTGATGGACATTTTTTTACCTGATCAATAATTTTATCAGTCGTTGACTTTTCTGGAGTAATCCAGGGACGTTTTTGTGGATCGAATACATCATTCAATCCTCGGAAACAAATCGCTGAGTGAATACACATGTCTGGTTTCCAAACGATGGTCACCTCTCCATTGGTGTACTTTTTTGTAATGTCTTTCATGATTAATTCTATTAGCGTGATACTAAAAATAATCAAGTAACGATCAACCAACAACTGCTAATGCAGTAACAATTTCAATGGGGTTTAATAATGTTTTATGTACGGGACAGGCATTGGCAATTTGAAGTAGTTTCGATCGCTGCTCTTCTGTCAATATCTCTTCAAACGCAATTTCTGCTTTGAAAATCGCTTTGTTGTCAACACTCTCAGAATTTACATCTACCTTGATTTGTCCTACTTTCCATTTCTTCCGATCGGCATACATGCGCAAAGTAATAGCTGTGCAAGAAGCCAATGCCACAGATAAAAATTCAGGAGGAGCAGGTCCTAAGCTTGAGCCCTTTAATTCTAGAGGTTCATCAGCAATTAAATAATGCGCTGATGTAATGATTTCAGTCTTATACTGATCATTACCGATGAGAGCTGTTACCATATCAAAATGATTTATTAAAAACAAATTCACTCTGCACATACCGTTCGCGCGGTGAAAGTTCACGCTTCTTTAAATTCTCTGGTAACAATTCAATGTCGCCCAGATAACCGATGGCCATCACCACACCAAATTCATAGGTATCCGGAATGTTTAATATTTCTTTTGCTTTTAACCGATCATATCCACCCATTTGATGAACATTCAACCCTAGTTGTGTAGCCTGAAGAGAAATAAAGGCATTCGCTCCACCAAGATCATATTTAGCAGAACCATTTGGTTGATCATTCCGAACGAAATTTTTTCGAGCCAGACTCAATATAAGCAGTTGGGCATTTGTAGCCCAACTCTGATTGCCGATATCTAATAAACTGAAAAGTTTAGACCACAAATCCGTTTGATCTTTTGTAGCATATAGGTAAGTCCACGGTTGCTCATTATTGCTTGAGGGGGCCCATCGTGCCGCTTCAAATAAAGATGTTATTTTTTCTTGTTCAATCGGTGTGTCGCTATAAGCGCGTCTGCTTCTTCTTTCGTGAATTTCAGTTATAACCGGAGCCTCAATGTGTACTGACTTTTGCATAGCAAGTTTCGTTTCCATAAATAATCAATAGCAATTTAGGTTTATAACAGAAATTCCGTGCTAGTGTTCAACTTGAAAATTTGAGAATCTATCGTGTAGAGGATTTCGAATCGCTATGCTTCAATCAACACCCCCATCTTACCCATTTGGTAATCGCGCATGGCTTCCATAATTTCTGTTTGAGTGTTCATTACAAACGGACCATACGATACTACCTTTTCATTCAGGGGCTCACCGCTTAATAGAAGAATACGTGTATCTTCCAATGCTTCAAGGGAAATACCATCTCCATCATTTTTGAATACGATGGCATTCAGTCCATCGATCAAACCAAATCCTTCAAGCGTTAATTTACCGTCAAGCAAGTACACCAATGCATTATGACTAACTGGTAACTCAACGGAAATTTTCCCTCCCTTTTTAAATTCGATGGTAGCTGCATTTACCTTTGTATGAGAAGGTATGGGTCCTTTAACGCCCAGCACTTCACCCGAAAAAATTCTGGCTTTTACTTTCTCATCCGCACTGGTATAGGTTGGGGCATCTTCAGCTGACAATGGAAAATATGCTGGCTGATCCATCTTTTGAGCTGCAGGTGTATTGATCCACAACTGAATAATTTCTTGTCGCCCGCCAATCTTATGAATATCATCAGGTGGACGTTCGCTGTGCAAAATTCCCATACCGGCATTCATCCATTGTGCACCTCCGGCATAAATCGTACTGTCGTTTCCTCTGCTATCGCGATGATGAACCCCTCCTTTAAAAATAAAAGTAACGGGTGAAAATCCGCGATGAGGATGTGGCCCAATTCCGACATCATCGGGTTCAATGTGCTTGGGTGCTTTTATATCCGCATGATGCAAAAGCAAAAACGGATCTACCTGCTCTACCTTTTGGGTAGGGAATGGTTGACGTACGGGGAATCCGCCCATGTCAACCATTTGAGCATACAACATATTTGAAACACTTCTATTTTTCATATGTTTATTCTTTACTATTCTAATTCATTGGAACATCCATCAATAAAATTTCAGCATCACTATCGGCAATAATTGAAAAATTGTCTGTCTCCCAAATGCCAAAGCCATCGCGTTTGTGAAGCTGCTGATCATTGATTTTTACATCACCCTCCAACACAAAAGCATAAACACCGTTGCCCTTTTTCTTAATAGCATAATCCGTTTTGAATCCGCTCTTGAAATTGCCAAGATGAAACCAGGCATCCTGATTAATCAAAACCCCCTCTTCACCGCTTCTAGGAGTTACTACTTGCTGAAGTTTGTTCACGCGATCTTCCGGATTAAAATTAATCTGTTGATACCTCGGCTTAATGTTTTTCTCTTTGGGGAAAACCCAGATCTGTAAGAAGTTCACTTTGTCATCCGCATTCTTATTGTACTCAGAGTGTTGAATACCTGTTCCGGCACTCATAATCTGAACATCATTTTGTCGGATAACCGCTACATTGCCCATACTATCTTTATGTTCAAGATCGCCCTTCAAAGGAATGGATATAATTTCCATATTATCATGGGGATGTGTTCCGAATCCTCTGCCTCCATCTACAATGTCATCGTTCAAGACACGTAACATTCCAAAATGCATCCGTGTTGGATCGTAATAGTTTGCGAAACTAAAAGTGTGGTGAGAGTTCAGCCAACCGTGGTTTGCCTTACCTCTACTATCGGCCGGGTGTAATATCGTTTTCATAATCGTGATTTTAAGTTTATAACGCTTGAGCGCTTAACAAAGTTACATACAATTATTGTATATACAAGTATTTGTATGTATCAATTTAGTTGTGGCTTTTAAAGCCAGTTAGGGCATTCTGGTAAAGGTCTATTTTGACGTTTTTAGAAAAATGAATTGAATGTAAAAGCTAATTCGCGTCAGACGGTTCATGGGTTTCAGTCTCTTCCGCTTTTAACTCCCAATTGACAGGCTCGTTATTATGGAGGTACTCTAAGATACGCTCTTCAACTTGTTTCAATTTTAAGGAACGTAAATACTTACCATTTCGCGCTAAGATTAACCGACCTGTTTCTTCAGAGATCGCCATTACCAAGGTATCTGTGCTTTCAGACATACCTACTGATGCTCTATGACGCAAGCCAAAGTTAGGAGGTAAATGATCGTTCTCGCTCACCGGCAAAACGCACCGTGCCGCCTTTATTCTTCCTTTGTGAATGATAATGGCACCATCGTGAAGAGGAGAATTTTTATTGAAGATGGACAACAACAATCTTTTATTCACAGTTGCATCCAATGCATCACCCGTCTCTGCATAAAATTTTAATTCAGTATCACGAGAGAAAACTAGGATTGCTCCGGTCTTGGTAGCCTTCAAAGTTTTGGCGGCCTCGATAACTTCCTGAATGTCGAAGTCATCATGATATTCATTCTTCCAGTTTGATATGCTCTTAAAAAAATTGTCTTTAAATTCAGTGCCTCTTCCAATAACCAACAAAAACTTTCGGATCTCAGGTTGAAAAAGTATAATCATTGCCAACACACCTACACCCATAAACTGCCCCAGAATACTAGTGAGCAGTTCCATTTGAGCAGCTCTGACAATAAGGTATAATAAGTAGAGTGCGAGAATGCCAAGAAAAATATTTACTGCGATACTCCCTCGAATAAGTTTGTACACCTGAAATAGCAAAATGCTTACAAAGCCAATATCGACCAGATCGACCCAGCTCACTTCCAGAAAACCCATTTTAAAAAGAAGAATCATGTGCTACAAAGGTATTAATCTTATGCTGCGTTTCCTTTCATAAGAGAAACTAACTTCACTGCCTCAACCGCTTCCTTTACATCGTGAACACGCAACAGGCTTACGCCCTTCATTAACGCAATTGTATTGAGTGATGTCGTTCCATTCAACGCAGATTCTGGTTTGGTGAGGAGCGATTTCCAAATCATTGACTTTCGTGAAAGTCCTGCAAGCAGTGGTCTACCTAGAATTGTAAAATGGTCAAGATGGTTTAAAAGTTCAAAATTCTGTTGCACCGTTTTCGCAAAACCAAAACCCGGATCAATGATAATATCTTGCACTCCTAAGTGTTGCAGACAAGAAATTCGGACATGGAAATAATCAACGATATCTCGTAAGAGGTCTGCATAGTCTGTTTGGCCTGACATCGTTTTAGGATTTCCACGCATGTGCATTAATATGTAAGGGACTTTTAATTTCGCCACCATTTGAAACATGTTTTGATCCACACCTCCAGAAATATCATTCACCATAGAAGCACCTTCATGAATGGCAACTCGAGCCACCTCACTTCTAAAGGTATCAATCGATATAAGGGTATCGGGGAAATTCTTTACAATAATCTGAATAGCTTCAACTGATTTTTTCAATTCTTCATCCTGAGAAACATCATCTGCCCCTGGACGAGATGAATAGGCTCCTACATCTATAAAAGTTGCTCCTTCAACGATCATCTTCTCAACCTTACTGGCAATGGCCGTTTCTGTGGTGTATCGATTTCCGTCATAAAAACTATCTGGCGTTACGTTCAATATCCCCATTACCTTAGGCATATTAAGATCGACCAACCGTCCACGGATATTCAAGGTCTTATTTGTTGAAAAAAAATTACTTTCGGAGACAGATTTCATCGCTTGCTATGCTGGAATTCGCATTCAAATTAAGAAGTTTGCCAACTAAAGTTTACTCCCTTGATCGAAAAAACATCTCAGGAATACCAGGCCGTCATTTCCACCTGCAAAACGCTGTTTGAAAAGAAAACGCGAGACTATGGAACCGCCTGGCGAATCTTGCGCCTGCCTTCTATTACCGATCAGATTTTTATCAAAGCGCAACGCATTCGAAGCATACAAGAGAAAGGAATTCAAAAGGTAGATGACCCAATCAAAGATGAGTTTATCGGCATCATTAATTATTGCATCATTGCGTTAATGCAAATAAAATTAGAGACATCAACTGATTTGGATCTGAACGTTGAAACCCTTCAGCCTTTCTATGACGAAGCCGTAAGTGAAACATTTGATCTTCTTCAAAACAAAAACCATGACTACAATGAGGCTTGGCGCGACATGCGCGTAACCTCTATTACGGATATTATTTTAATGAAGCTCTTACGTGTTAAACAAATTGAAGACAATAAAGGCAAAACGGTAGTGAGCGAAGGTGTAAAAGCAAACTATCAGGATATGATTAACTATGCAGTCTTCGCCATGATTTTAATGAAATAAGTATGCAAAAAATTTTTGATCAATTCTCGCGTTTTTTTGTTGGAGGCCTTTTCATTTTTTCTGGGCTCATCAAATTAAACGATCCCATCGGAACAGAAATTAAGCTGGAAGAATACTTCGAAGTATTTGCAGAAGATTTTGGTTCATTCTTTCTCTTACTCAAACCGATTGCGCTTGAACTCGGATTAGTATTGATCGTGTTGGAAATCGTATTGGGTATAGCAGTGTTACTTCATTATAAAATGAACATCACGACAAAAGTGTTGCTGGCCCTCATCATCTTCTTTACCTTCCTTACGGGATATTCTGCCATACTCGACAAGGTAACAGATTGCGGATGTTTTGGTGATGCCATCAAACTCACGCCAACGCAGTCGTTTATCAAAGACATAATTCTTTTCTTTTTTATTTTCCATTTGTTTTGGTACCGAAAAACGTACCAAGCGGTTCTGTATACAAAGGAAGGCCATGCAGTAATTTTAATTGTTACCGTCTTAAGTTTTGGTTTAGGTATTTATGCGGTTCAGCATTTACCTGTTATTGATTTCAGAGCGTATAAAATTGGAAACAATATTCCTCAACAAATGCAGCCACAGGAACAACCCATATTTGAATACACCTTTAAAAAAGTGAAAGATGGAGAATTGATACAGTCCAAAGAATACTTAATGGATACCTTACTTTATAAGTATGTTGAAGTTAAACAACTGAACGAAGACAAAACAAAAGCCAAGATTACAGACTATTCCGTTTCTTCTGTTGACGGTGACGATATGACCTCCACGACTTTTGAAGGCGTAAAATTATTATTCATCATTTACGATGCATCGAAAGCATCCACCAAAAATATAGAGGAAATACGAAGCCTTATAAAAGAATTGGATGGCAAAGTTGAAATGATGGCACTCACATCATCCAGCGCTGAACAGTTTGAAGAATTTCGTCACCAAAATCAGTTGGCTATACCGTATTATTTTTCAGATGGTACCGTACTCAAAACAATAGTGCGATCCAATCCGGGTATTACGTTGTGGGTTGGCGGTACAGTGAAAGGTATGTGGCATCATAATGATACTCCCGATGCATCAGAGGTAATTTCATTAATAAAGTAAAGATGAAAATTTACCTTATCGGAATGCCCGGTTCAGGCAAAAGCACATTGGGGCAACTATTGGCTGAGAGATTCTCATTACCTTTTGTTGACCTTGACACAGTGATTGAAGATCAACAACAAAAAGCAGTTAGCGATATTTTTCGCGAGCAGGGAGAAGATCACTTCCGTTTAATCGAATCACAGCTTCTTCTTGAATGGGCAGGTTCTGAAAAAAGCTTTGTTATGGCAACGGGTGGTGGGGCACCTTGTTTTCATCAGGGAATTGATATCATTAATCAAAGTGGCATGAGTATTTTTCTGGATGTATCAATAGATGTTTTACTCAACAGACTCCATTCAAAAACAGACCGGCCTTTATTAAACTCTATTAATGCTGAAGAAAAGGACAAAAAACTGAAAGCAATAAGAACATCGAGATTGATTTGTTATCGAAAAGCTCACTTAACGGTTACCGATCCAACCCTTGCTAAATTGATGGAAGCTATTCAGCTTAAAAAATAAATCCAACCGTTACCATTCCGGTAAACACATTCTTTTTAATACTTGCCAACGGACTAACATTATCGCCATCTTGATCTTCAACATAATATGGTTGATAGAAATATTCTTTGTGTGAGCTGTTGATCAATGCCAGGTCAATGAAATAAGATTTTTTACGGATACCAACTCCTCCGCTTATGTTGATAATGCTGTTATCTAATCCCCATTCCTTTTGATACGAATTACCTTGCACACCAAAACCTCCTCTTAGCCGAAAGATTTCAAAGCGATACTCTGCACCAATTCTATAATTAATTGTCGTTTTATAAAGAATTTCTATTTCATTGTTTTCATCGTCAAAGTCATAGCCATCGTAAGTATCATTAACACTATATTTTGTTTGAGCTGGATTTGTTAGTTCAAGATCACCCGTGATAAATCCAAATTTTGAAATAAAAAGTTAACAAAATGTTCCTTTCTAACATCTGT
>DAIQPD010000142.1:0-10333 GCA_036787535.1 Chryseolinea sp. | reverse complement strand
TCGTTGCCATACTTATCAACACTGGGTTGATCTTGCATGATGGTGGCAACGGGTTTGAAGGCTACATTAAAATAAATATCTTCTCCATTTGAAATGCCGCCTTGAATTCCTCCAGAGTGATTTGTTTTGGTGCGGATCCGTCCTCCTTCATTATAGAATTCATCGTTGTGTTGAGAACCGAGTTGCTTAACACCTTCAAAGCCACTGCCGTATTCAAAACCTTTTACGGCATTGATGCTTAACATAGCTTTACCTAATTCAGCGTGAAGTTTATCAAATACAGGTTCGCCTAAACCGACAGGTGTATTTTTGATCACACAGGTAACAATACCTCCAATGGTATCGCGTGCAATGCGAACCGCGTCAATGTGTTCAATCATCTTCTCTGCAATACCTTGATCCGGACAGCGAACAATGTTGTCTTCTGTTTTGCTTAGATCAAGTTGCGTGTAGTGTGGTGTCGTAATTTCTCCTACTTGAGATACATAAGCATTAATGTTAATACCCTCATGCTTTAACAAAAGTTTGGCGATAGCACCAGCAGCAACGCGTGCTGCAGTTTCGCGTGCTGAACTTCTTCCACCTCCGCGATAATCACGATTGCCATATTTTGCATCGTATGTATAGTCAGCATGCGATGGACGAAACGTTTCTGCAATGTGACTATAATCTTTGCTTCGCTGATCCTGATTTTCGATTACTAGTGCTATGGGTGTTCCGGTAGATTTACCTTCAAAAACTCCACTTAGAATTTTAAAGGTATCATCTTCCTTACGTTGCGTAGTAATTTTAGACTGACCAGGTTTTCTTCTGTCGAGTTCGGACTGAATGAACGTTTCATCAATGGTTAGACCCGCGGGGCATCCATCAATAATAACACCGATTGCGGGACCATGCGATTCACCGAAGGTGGAGATTTTAAAAAGTGTTCCGTATATATTGCTCATGCGAGCACGAAGATAGAAGAAGCACAGGAATTAATTTCAATGATTTTTGAAAACTCTGCAACCCTTCTTCCTGAAAGAGACTCTGTGAACGCACGATGTTTTTTTGAGCCTTGCTCCTCAGGAGCAAAATGCACGGTTTACAAACGATAAAATTATTGAGGATGCAAGGTGTTCCTACTTCTTAAAAACCAAATATCCAGCACCGATTAGCATCACGCCTATAAAGCCATTAAATGCCCACATCAACCAACGGTTATTATTCATGGCGAACAAGGTATTGTCAGCATCCTGAATTTTATCATAGAAACTTCCTAAATCATTTGATTGAATGGCTTCATTCTTTTTGCTCTCGCCCGTAACGTATACAGTCAATTGCGATTTCAGTGTATCATACTTTTTTTCAACAGGATTAAAAAATACCCAGTTAACATAATCGCCTAAGTTAAACTGTCCGGGTTCTTTTGGAATCATAAAATAACCAAACGATTTTCTCCCGGTTACCCGATTGTTATCTCGATTAATATCCTGGCGAACGTTTGGCTCATACCATTCGAACCCACCATCTTTTTTTATTGCTGGTTTTTCAATAGCAGAAATATTTCCTTCGCCAACCACATGAAATTCGTACGCTGCACTTTGCCCGGTTTCTAAATCGGTGCTGCGCATGCGTTCGTCCAATCGGTAATTACCTACGGCTACAAGATCCCGCAAAGGATGGGGAGGCAATTGTTTTACCTTAATGGTTTTTGCTTTTGTATAGAATGTTTTAAAATCTTCTTTTCTGTTTTGTCCAAAATAGGTTGGATTTTTCGCGACTTTATATTTTATCATCTCTAGACCAAGACTGGGAAATTTAATCGGCTCTGCGTTAAACGGAAAAAATACAGCCTGATAAATTTTGTATTGATCGTATACCTTGCCTTTTATCGTTACGCGTTCCGCATTGATGTTTTCAATGTTGAAGTTCTCTTCCCAGCAGTTGGCAGGTTTTAGTTTTTTAAGAATATCGGTGAGCTGTTTATTCAGATCTGAAAATTGAAACGGTGCCTGATTTTGTTCTGAAAGAAAAAAGGAAAGGGTTGCCTGAAAACCTTCGCCTACATAGACTTCATCTTTGTTAGTTGTTAGTGCAAGAAAGGCATCTTCTTTTAAATCAATAAATTCGGTTTCACCACGATTAGCAGTGCCATATGGATCGCGATCAAAAAAACTGCTAAAGGGATCACGCTGTTGCTGAACGGGTGCACCTACCTTTACTTTTTTACCCGCCACTTTAAAGGACTTATCATTTACTTTCATGGTAAATGCCGGAATGGTGTACGTGCCTTGCTTGGTTGGCAAATACGTCATGATAATACTTTGGGAGGATGAAATATTACCATTGACAATATTGGTGGTGGATTGACTCGAGGTTCCGCGTTTTTTAAAACCAGTAATGTCAGGAAAATTGTCGTAGCTCTTCAGCTGTTCGTTTTGAGCTGTCACCGTAATGGTCCAGGCTTGATTCTCGCCAATTTCATCTGGCCCTAAAACGATTTGGATATTTTGAGCCATTGCCACCGAAAAGTTGGCGTAAAACAGGATAAAAAGTAAGAAACAGCGTTTCTGGAAAAAGAAAGTCATATTTATAATCCCTCGCATAGAAAATTCGTTTCAAAGGTACCTAATCCTAAAGTAGCCTAAAAGATCACTTCAACCGTTTGAATAAAAGACGACAAAAAACGTCTTAAAAAGAGGTTCACCTATCTTTTTGAAGGATGAACGAAAGTTGAAAATTGTTCTTTTGGTTTTTAGAAGAATTATTTAACTTAACACTTGTTAGGAGACTAAATTTTTTAAACTCTATCAGTTTTTGCCATGTTAAATTATGTAAAACTAGTGCTCACAAAAGTGAGTTTCAGCTCAGCGCTCTTTGAAAAAGAGCTTCGAAAAGCAATCAAATTATTGATTGCTGAAGAATTAAGCGACCTCAGACAATGGTGCTACACCAAGTTTGGGAATCAACACGAAGCCATTTTACAACGCTGCTTCGTAGCCGTCTAGAAAAGAATTAATTGAACTTTAAAAAAATGAAAGCCTCCTTATTGGGGGCTTTTTTATGGAATCTATAGGAGGAATAGTTGTTCATTAATGGTAGATCATTGCTGGTTAGCGCTCTTCAATGTTTAAGAACCTCAAACCTCAAACTTTCCTTTTCCTAGACCACGAAATCAACTTATGAAAGAAACGTTTCTCAAATTCCCAAAAGAAAGCAAACTGACCAAAGAGAAATCCATACCCCAGCAAAATGAGATTGTAAAGTGGCAGAATAAAAATGTAGTACAACACAGAAGCCAAAGTTGATTTACCTTCTTCACCCGCCAGAAATGCTAACACCGGTTTCTTGATAAATAAAACTGTAAAGCCTGTACAAGCAAAAACAATCAACACCACAATTACCTGCACGATGCTCTGTAAATGCCAGTGTTGCTTCAATCGTTCAAGCCATTGAGGTGTTGCCATTACATAAGGTATTATGAATTCGTAAATAATTTCCAGAGTCCGTAATCTGGGGGAGGCGCCTGGATGATCATGGTTTCTTTTTTCACCGGATGAATAAATTCTAATTGCCGGCCGTGGAGGTAAATACTTCCATCATCATTACCTGTATCGTCTCCATATTTCATATCACCTTTTATTACGCAACCCATGCTGGCCAGCTGCACCCGAATCTGATGCGGCCGTCCGGTTACGGGTTTCACTTCTATTAACCAATATCCGTTTTGCGATCCGATCGTTTTATAATGAAGTTCAGAACGAAGCGCACCAACCGTTTCATTTTTAAAAGCAGATGTTTTGTTTTTGCTTTCATCTTTAAGCAGCCAATGAAACAAGGTACCTTCAGTGTGAGTGGGTTTATTTTTCACGATGGTCCAATATGTTTTTTTAGTTTCGCGTTCGCGGAACAACGCATTCATCCGCTCAAGCGATTTTGATGTTCGTGCAAGAACAACCACACCACTTACAGGTCGGTCTAAACGATGCACCACACCCAGGAAGACAGCACCCGGCTTGTTGTATTTTTCTTTAATGTAAACTTTGCAGAGTTCGGCTAATGGCACATCGCCTGTTGCATCGCCCTGAACCAAAACGCCAGCCGATTTATTTACAATCAGCAAATGATTGTCTTCATACAAAACAGAGAAGGGACTTTTGTTCATGGGCAGAATTAAAATCAAACATCCTAAATTTTGTCATCTTTAAAAAGGATTGTTTTGATCAAAGAAAAACTATGGGGTAAGATGGGTGTAGATGTAATTTTTAACATAGCGTTAAGAACTATGTTGAATAGGTAGGCTGAAGAAAGAGCGCATCGTTATGAAACTATTATTGAAGAATGGTTTCATTGAACTCAAAAATATATCGCCACCAGCAGTTTAACTTTCCATCAGAAGCAATACCTACTCTTTTAGGAAGGTGTTTGAACCACCAGTTAAGATACTTGCCTTCGTGATCTGGTGCTCCCCATGTTGCATTATTCACCATGATTCTTTTGCCGGTAGAAAGTGGATAGTACATCCAATCTTCGGCAGAGCTTGATACCAGTCGATCATTTGCATAATCATAATCTTCTTTGGCATTGGGTGGATAGTGGCATGATCCAACCCCTGCTACTTTCGATTGAATTTCGTTCGCAGCAAATTTTGCCCACGAAGTGTTCAGTACTTCCGCCTGCCAGCCACCATAAACCCGCGACATTGTTCCTTCTGTTCGGTGGCAAAGATCATGCATCATTTCTGTAACTCCCCTTTCATAGTTAAACCCCATGATGGCAAATGCTTTTTTGCTTGGGATCTGCGGATAAATATCTCCGTTAATATTAAATGCATTTGGCCCGGCCATAGCGGCTTCCCAAAAACCGAAATATGGAGCACCAAATATCCATACCTCTTCAAACACATCCTGGTCAATACCTTCCACAATATTTTGATCGGTTATCATTTTGGTATAATTTAAACCATCGGCCGCATGACAATTTGAATTGCTCTGATGACACAACATATAGCTTGATGAAGTGTAAACAAATCCATCGCTCTTCACCGGAAATTCATTGATGTCTCTCCACTCTACAATATTATACTGAATTAAATTACCTGAGCTGTTTAAAACCTCTTGTATGAATTCGTCCGCTAATGTGCGTGGGTTGCTCCATCCATAATATTCGTGTAGTTTTTTTGTAACACTACCCAGTGAAATATCCGGATCATAGTTGACAACCAGAACGTTTACTACTTTTTGCTCCTCGTCTATGGCAGGAAGACTATTTGATGTAAAAGAAATCGACTTCCCGTTGCATCCGACCGCGTTGCCCGCTGCATTTTTCGGTTTCACAAACCATCGGTATGAAAGGTCTTCTCCCGGAGGAATTGTATAATCATAACTTGTAGCTACAATATCGGAGGCAATACGCTCAGGCTCATTTGATCCCGATTCTAAATAAACATCATACACCTTAGCACCGGTTGTTGCTGTCCAGGTAAAGGTAATGGTGCTATTTTCAGGAACGAGCGAACCTTGAGAAGGAAAGGTATACGAGAGACAAGTGAGTTTAGGGTTGTGATCGGAGCATTGATTGAATAAAATGAAGATCAGGCATAGTGTACAAATGATCCGATTCGTTTTCATAATCATACTGACTCAGTGTTAATTACTTCGGGATGTTCTCAAACAGAGTAGTGAAGATAATGCCTATCTTAAATAGTATTGAATAAGGTATACAATTTAAGTACAAAAGAACAGATGTTTGAACGGGTAATGAAGTGACACAATCCAAGGTGCGTTTCTGTTCTACCAGCATTCACAACCATTTCAATTTCAAAACACGCTGTTGCATAACTTGTGGAGTACGAGTACCTTTCAGATTAGCAATAAAGATGTATAGGTGTATTGCTTGTATTGAGTTGTTGTGCGCAAACCTTTTATTGATGTATAGACTACTAATTATATTGACCGTTTTGGTAATTCCTTCCTTTGGACAAGAGATTGAAAAAATTATTTTTGAATCACAACAAGCTGAAGAGCCACCAATAAAACAAGGTTGCCCCAAATTCACAATTGAATTCAACGCGAAAGCAAACGGAGATTTTGTAGCGTCTGATTTTTACAAGAATAAAAAGAAAATGAAATTAAAGGATAAAGTAACGGTTGAAAAAGAACGATTTGAAAAAATAATGGAATGGAAAAAACTGAACAAAAGAACTTTTAGCCAATCTGATTTGGGACTTGATATTACGGCTTTAAAAAACCAGACGAATCACTACCAACTTAACTTTGAAATTCCACCAGACCTGATGGTTAACGTAGACTCATTTCAGTTTTGCCAGACTTATAAAATGACTAAAAGTATTTCAACAGGTGGCGAAAGACTTGGTGTGACATTGATAAATAATGAAGGACAGAAACAAGAATTCATTTTTGATTCAAATGACATTGGAGAGAAAAATTTCAATCTGACGGATTACATTCTGTGTTACAGCATCCTTGCCGTCAAAATTCCAGATGAAGTAAAGGGTTACGGTCTTTTTTCAAGAAATAAGTTCATGGACATAATCTTGTATTATCAAAAGACCGTTGAGTGCGAGGGATTCTATTACAAAGAGTTCACCGATAAGAATCCTACCATGACAAGCAAGGATAAGAGAATGATGACAGGGTGGAATTTTATTGAGTACATGGAACAACGGAGCAAAAAGAGTGAGTAGAAATGCGAGCGGTCAATATATGAGAACGATTATTGCTTACAGACTATTAGTATCTCCATTCAACTCTTCTAATGATAAAAAATCGAATAAAATTTCATGAAACAGACTTACACGAAAAGGTATTTTGATTTCGTTTTAATTGCTTGTTCTCTATTATTTTTCATTGACATTGTTGTTAGCTTGTTTGACAAGCTTGAATATTTTAGTATCTATTTGCTCCGAATAACTTGGGCATTTGTTTCGGTGTTGTCGTTGATTTCACTTACTACAACTAAATTAAATAGTGAACGATATTCAAGATTTTTCATAATAATTAACTTGATCGTTCCACCGACTTTAATACTAGTTCAATTCTTGACTGATCTATTGTTTTATGGAGCAAACAGAACTGATCTATTGCAAAATCCGGTTCTTTACATAAAATTAATTATTGGAATTATTCTGTATGTCTTATCAATAAGATTTTCAAGGGAGCAAGAGTCGAAGACAATAAGGGATTACGGAATCCTGACAATTCTCATTGGACTTTTTGTTTTAGTACTGAGTACATTGATAATAATTGAATCGAACGTAAAAAATCTCACAAACACAACATTTGCCATGAAGACAATTGTTGGTTTGCTAATTGTACTTTTAGGAATTAGACTGAAAAGCGAAAAAATAAAGTTCAAGGTTTTTATTATTCTATTATCGATTTTGACTTTTGTAATTAGAATCTAGAGGTTTTCGGCAAGTACCTGTCCACCACCAATCAAATTTGTAAACAATGAAACACTTTCTTCTTCTTTTAACAATTTTGACTTTCCAACTTCAAATTTTAGTAGCAGCTCCGTTCATAAAAGGATACTATTATAGCAATGATGGAAAAAAAATTGAGGGACTAATCAAATTTAATAGAGCTACTTTTTCAGTATTTGGAAGCAAACCAAGTAATATTAAATTTAAGACCAATTCTGAGTCTAAAGCAATAAAGCTAACAGCAGAGGACATTTCGTCATTTGTAATAGACAAAGACAGCTTTGCGGCCGTTCACAACATAAAAATCAATTCAATTGCAGGTGAGTACACCAAGGATTTTGCACAAGTAATTGAGACAGGTGCTATCAAATTATTCTTACACAAGAGCGCCAGTAGTGATGGGAAGTATAGTTACGAAAATGACATCTACGTAATTTCAAGAGACAACAAATACTTTGGGATTTGGAATTTTAATAAGCAACGTGATGAGATTGCTGCGTATTTTTCTGAAAGACCTGATTTAAGAGAGAAAATTCTGGATAAAAAAGACAAGACCACCATTCGGGAGCTAGTAAGAGATTTTAACCAGAGTGGCATCCGCTAACAATAAACTATGGTAAAAGCCAGGCAATACCTTCCGCCTTCACTTTGGCTTTAATATTTGCTTCTCTTCCCCCAAACCCCTTTTCGTCATAATTTCTAAAAGTGTACTTTTGCTCTTTAATCTTATTATTTAGAGTTCAATGGAGGAGCGCATCAATAGTCTTTTAAAAGAAGTAAATGAATACGCTGCGAGCGATAAGCAGGCTGTAGAAAATTTCAGACTAAAATACATTAGCAAGAAGGGAGCCATTACCGAGTTGTTTGAAGAAATGAAAACCATGCCGGTAGAGATAAAGAAGAATGTGGGAAAGATTTTAAATCAGCTCAAACAAACTGCCGAAGCAAAATTGGTCGAGATGAATCAGCAGGTGGAAACCTCTTCTGTCAGTACCGTAGATATTGATCTTTCATTGCCACCGGTTCCAAATAAAATTGGAAATCTTCATCCGCTATCGCTCACCAAACTTCGGATAATTGAAATCTTTGAGCGTCTTGGATTTAATGTTGCCGATGGTCCGGAGGTAGAAGATGACTGGCATAATTTCTCAGCGTTGAATTTTCCAGAGAACCATCCGGCCCGCGAAATGCAGGATACCTTTTTTGTAGAAAAGAAAAGCGAAACAAACAAAGACGAAATGTTATTGCGCACACATACGTCAAATGTGCAGATCAGAATGATGCAGACGCAGAAACCACCTATGCGTGCTATTATGCCAGGGCGTGTGTATCGCAACGAAGCCATCTCTGCGCGCGCGCATTGTTTCTTTCATCAGGTAGAAGGTTTGTATGTTGATAAAAATGTAAGCTTCGCTGATTTGAAGCAAACCATTCTTCACTTTGCAAAAGAGATGTATGGCAAAGATGCCACCATCAGATTACGTCCATCTTATTTTCCATTTACAGAACCGAGTGCCGAGATTGATGTCTCATGTTTTATCTGCAACAGCAAAGGATGCAATGTGTGTAAGTATTCGGGTTGGGTAGAAATTGCAGGGGCCGGTATGGTGCATCCCAATGTACTGCGCAACTGCGGAATCGATCCGGAAGAATATACAGGATTTGCTTTCGGCATGGGCATCGAGCGCATTACCATGTTGCGCTATCAGATAAATGATTTGCGTTTGTTTTCAGAGAACGATGTTCGTTTTCTTCGTCAGTTTCAAAGCACAGTGTAAATGGATATTACCTCCCTTAAAACCATCGGTGTTATTGGTGCCGGAATAATGGGCCAGGGAATTGCACAACTCTGTGCGCAGTCGGGTTATGATGTTTTACTGTATGATGCACAACCTGAGCAAAGTAAAACAGCAATCGCATCTATTGAAAAAACCATCTCCGCTCTGGTAGGGAAAGGTAAATTTACGGAAGCCGATAAAAAGAGTATCCTTTCTAAAATTAAAAGCGTTGAAGATTTTCGTCAGTTGCAAGTCGATTTAGTAATTGAAGCCATTGTAGAAAAACTGGACGTCAAGCAAAGAATATTTCTGGAGCTGGAAAAAATAAATACAAAGGAGTGCATCTTCGCAAGCAATACGTCTGCCATCTCCATTACCCAGATTGCTTCCGTGCTTAAACATGCGGAACGTTTTGCGGGACTTCATTTTTTTAATCCTGCACCCGTGATGAAGCTGGTTGAAATAATTTCAGGTGTAAAAACATCTGACGAAACGATTACGACACTTCAGAATTTTGCAGAACAACTCAAGAAGGTATCGGTATTAGCAAACGATTCACCTGGTTTTATTGTGAATCGTGTGGCAAGGTTATTTTATACGGAGTCCCTGACGGCTTTGGAGGAACAGACAGCAGGCATTTCTACCATTGATACCTTAATGAAAAATGCTGGCTTCAAAATGGGGCCTTTCGAATTGATGGACTTGATTGGTGTGGATACAAATTTTGCTGTGACCACCACAATGTACGAAGCCTTTCATCATGAGGCGCGATTCAGACCCAGTAACATTCAGCAGAAGAAAGTAAATGCAGGTCATCATGGCAGAAAATCAAGGAAAGGTTTTTATGATTATTAGTTTTGAGTCGGGTAATAAAAGTTAATTGTTAATGGTGCATAGTAAATCAGAAGATTAGCCGTTAAGATTATTAATCATTAACATTCAACAATTAACGAAGTGACCTGATGGGAAAAATAAAGTATTTAGGATTGAGTCTTGTGTTGGGCAGCACGCTGCTTTTCTTCTCCGGTTGTGCGCCTGATCTTTCAGATGATCAGATACCCTATGTTCAGTTTGTTGATGTTATTATTAATCTTCCAACCTATTCTTCTTTAAACTTTAATGGTGGGTA
>DAIQPD010000141.1:6529-10572 GCA_036787535.1 Chryseolinea sp. | reverse complement strand
AGAAAATGGAGTCTGGGAAGCGTTGGGAGTAATTGCTCCTTTCATAAGCCCTCGTATTTCACTAAGCTTCGATGTAGTATAGTCGTACTCTTGCGTATCGTAATCACCTGCAATCCAGAAAGCAGTGTGATCGCCTGCCATGGCAAATTGTGTAAGCTCTTCTTTAATGACGAGGTAGATCAGATTGGGTTGTGAAGGAAATTCATATCGAAAGCCGAGTCCTTCATCAAACATTCGAAACCGAATAAGCAATTGACGATTGGTTACTTTTTGGGTAAGCGTAACTGCGAGTTCGTTATACTGATCGCGTATGGTTTTTACTTCTCCCCAAACCGGTTCCCAGTTGCTGTCGTGTGATGAAGTTGCTGTATTGGTAACAGTGAAGTCATTGAAAAGTGATTTAGCATCATCCTTTAATTCGAAGCCTAGTGTGCTCGGCTTTATTACCAATTTACCTTTATAGGATAATTGATAGGTCGGCATTCCATTTCCTTGTAGCGAAAAGGACAGGGATAATTGACCGCTGGGCGATCGCAGTTCCTGAGCAAAAAGAGTTGTAAAAAGTGAGAAAAATACAAGGGTGAAAAGAAGAGCCTTCTTCATACAAATTGATTTTGAAATGGAAGAGGCAATAATAGGAAAATTTGGTTTAGATCGCAGTAAAAACCTGCCCTTCTTCTTTTTGTTTTAAACTATAAAAGCCGGAGACATATCCGGCTTTTAAAGTTTACAGAAATTATGATCTACTCATCGCGCAACACATTAGCAGGATTGAGTCGTGTTGTCTTATACAACTTATACGCAATTGATAGCACGGAAGCAATAAAAAGGATGAGCGCGGAAATGACCATGGAAACGATGCTTACCTTTTGATAATAATCCCAGATGCTTTCCATCAGCATACCAGACATCCACCAGCCTAAAGCTCCGCCCAGTACACTGGAAATAAGTAAAATGATAACGAACTCTTTATTCACCACACGGGTGATATTCCAGGTTGAGGCACCCAGCACTTTTCGAACACCAATTTCTTTCATCTTCTTGATGATGTTTAGTGATACAAGCGTAAACAATCCCGTAACCGAAAGCATGAGTGCAACGATGCCTAAGAACACAAACATTTTTACCAGATTCGAGTTCACCGTTTCAGCTTCAATCATCGTGTCATCCATGTATCGGCTATAGTATATTTTATCCGGAAAAATTTCTTTCCATTTTAACTCCATAAACTGATTGATCGCAATAAGCTTATCAACATCAGCCTTTACCAAAATATGATTCACGTCATCCTTTGAGGCATACCGAAACATGATGGGTTCTAATCTCTCCCACATACCATTGTTGTAAATATCCTGAACCACACCTACCACATAATATTTTACGGTATCCATCCAGACGATCTCCTTCCCTATTGGATTGACAAGATTAAGTTTACCTGCAAGTCCCTCCGTAATAATAACAGACTCCTTTCGATCGGTTTCTGAATCAAGTTCAAAATTTCTTCCTTCTTTTAACTTAATCCCAATGGTGGGTATGTACTCCGCGCTAACATCCATAATATCGACTTCAATTTCTTTGTCTTCATGTTTGATCGGATCACTAAAACCAGAAGCGTATAAATGATTCTTTGTACCCGTTATTGAAATAATTTCAGGGTTTCCGGCCAGTGCGTTTCTATAGGTTTCAAACTCTGATCGGTTATTCACATTGGTGAAAACAATTCCCTTTCGATCAAAGCCCATATCGTAATTTCGCTGAAACTCAGCATTGTCTGTAAATGCAAAACTGCATACAATGCCCGCAAGCGAAATAGCAAACTGTAGACACAACAATATTCGCGTGAACAGATTTGTTCCTCCAAACTTTTGTGTTCCTTTTAAAATACTCGCGGGTTCAAATTTACTGATGTAGAATGCAGGATAACCTCCGGCAAGTAGACTGGTAAACAGCAGCGTTAAAATCAGAAAGATCAAAAAGTTAGGTCGTCCAAAATAATCGGTAACCATATTGAAATCCGGCCACAGTTTATTGAATGCCGGAATTAAGAAGAACTCACCAATTACCAGGCCTGCAATCAATGCCAGAAAACAAATCAACGTAGTTTCACCAATGAACTGGAAGATTAAATCCTTACGCGAACTTCCCATTACCTTTCGAATGCCAATCTCTTTTAGTCTTCGGGATGAAATGGCTACGGCAGTATTGGTAAGATTAAAGATGGCAATCAACAACACAAAAATTCCCATGAGGCCAACACCTATTACTGCCGCAAGCGGAGATCCATCACGCGTCCATGTTCCATTTTTATCGGCATAACTATCGCGCACCCCCATCCCTTCAAAAGGCTCAACCAAAAAATAGTTAATAATAAAGTCTTCTCTTACCTTATTGTTGTTGGCAGCATACGGCTTTAACTGTTCCTGAACAGAAGCAACACGAGCAGGATCCTTAATCTGCACAAACAAGGTATTTCGATAGTACCAGTTATTCTCATTGTAGGTCTTGTCAGAAAATTCGAAGGTATTATCGTAATGTGAAA
The DNA here is from genome assembly GCA_036787535.1 of Chryseolinea sp. Lineage (GTDB taxonomy): Bacteria > Bacteroidota > Bacteroidia > Cytophagales > Cyclobacteriaceae > Chryseolinea. The sequence goes on along the minus strand of DAIQPD010000141.1, from coordinate 8,033 downwards.
ATGCCTGACCATAAAAACTGGAATTGCTGGGTTGCTTTTTAAATACTCCAGCAACTACATACTCTTTTGTTTTACCACTGTCCAACACCTGAGTAAGCGGTTTACCAAGTGCTTTTTCCTGGCCATAATATTTAAGTGCTAATTCATCGCTGATGCAAATTTCCTGACGGGACTTCAGGTCACCATTCCCTTCAATAAACTCGTATGTGAAGAGCTTGAAGAATGGGGGATCAACATAGGTAATATCACTGCCAAATAATTCATCCTTGATTCGGAAGTTTCCGCCCTCAGGAGTATATCGTACAACCTCATCAACATCTTTAACATTCTGCCTGATAACATTCCCTAACGCGATGGGTACAAACCCATACTCCGTTATTTCCTTTTGGAATTCCCGAACCGAACCGACTCTGTAAAGGGTAGATGCGTTCTTGTGCATCCGGTCGAAGTTGGCATTAAAATCATAGTTGAAGAATCCGACAATACAACAGGCAATAGCGGTACCCATACCAAAAATATTGATGAAGAGGTATAACTTGTTCTTCATCATATTACGAAGGGTAATGAGGAGTTGGTTTTTTAACATAGGTAGAGGGTTAATGGATCAAAGACGTTCTCTCAAAGGTTTGGGTTGCATCAAAGCCAACAAATGTGCCAGTTGACAACGTTAGCTACCAATGCTAGAAACGACTAATTTATAGATAATAGTGTTCACTGGCGAACATATTCGTGTTCGATTATCTATTAATTTCTAAAGAAGGAAGGCTCAGAGAAGATTAACCTGGTTAATAGGCGGTTTTAATTTTGGCCTTTAGATCGTGGAGTAAACTGTACAGTCCAAAATAGGTACGGTTAATATAAAGCGCATCGCGTACTCCCCTTGCCTTTTTGGAATCCCGAATTTCTTTCATCGTTGAAAGCTTTTCTCCAAAAGAATACAACTCATTAAAGTAAGCATCGTCAGCAAAATCAAAAACCTCGGTCCGGAAAGGTCTTCCTAATAATTCAACCAGCGTAACAAACAACGTTGAAAACAATTCTTTTTCCTTTGCAGTGTCATCCGGGTAAATGAAACGCAGATCTTCAAATACCTTTTTTTGTTTTGCGCTATTGGTCAGAATATCGCTTTCTAAAAGCTGGAAGTAAAGCGTGTAAAAACCCTCCGGTATAACTTTAACACAACCAAAATCGATAATGCCCAATTGGTAATCATTCGTAATAATAAAATTTCCCGGATGGGGATCTGCATGCACTGCTTTTAAAGTATGCATCTGGAAATGATAGAAATCCCACATCGCCTGACCTAATACATCTCCCTTTCCCTCCGGTAATTCTGATTTTAAAACTTCACCAAGAGGTTTCCCTTCTAACCAATCCATTGTTAAAATTCTCGGACTAGAATACTCAGCATAATAGGTAGGGAAAACAATATTTTTAATGTGTCGGGATAGTTGAGAGAGTTCAATCGATCTGTTGAGTTCCAGAGTATAATCCGTTTCCTCCA
>DAIQPD010000141.1:0-6429 GCA_036787535.1 Chryseolinea sp. | reverse complement strand
AGTTGAGAGAGTTCAATCGATCTGTTGAGTTCCAGAGTATAATCCGTTTCCTCCATCATTCTCAGTTCTACTTCCTGAATAAACTCATCGTATTCAACAGGATTCAAGCCAAACATATTCAGTGCTATGGGTTTTACCATCGCTAAATCTGACTTTACACTATCTCCAACCCCAGGATACTGAATCTTAACTGCCAATTTTTTATTTCCTAATGTTGCCTGATGTACTTGCCCCATGGAAGCAGCATTCGTTGCCTTTTGTGTAAAACTGTCGAATATTTTTTCAGGTCCTTTTTGAAAATACTTTTGAAAGGTTTTCACCACCAGCGGATATGATAATGGCGGAACACTGTATTGCGCCATCGAGAATTTTTGCTGATAGGCTGTTGGTAATAAATTTTTATCCATGCTTAACATCTGCGCAACCTTCAATGCACCGCCTTTTAATTCACTCAATGAATTGTAGATATCGGCTGCATTATCGGTGTGCAATTGATCGCGGGTAGTATCTGGATTGATTAACTTTTTACCATAGTGTTTTAAGTAATTGGTGCCAATTTTTGCACCAGCAGAAATAAACTTTGAGGCACGTTGTACTTTGGTAACTGGAATACGATTGAACTCTTTCATTTGGATACAAGCCTTACTTTGTTTTGCTCTGGTACAAGAATTTAGCGAAGTCGATAAAGGAATCCACCGCGCCTTTGCCTATCAGATCAAAGGCAAGATTAACAGACTTCTCAACGGCTGCATCGGTTTTTTCAAAACCCGGACTTTCATCTTCTTTCCAGAAGACCAGAAGGAATCCCATATGAAGCCAGAAAAGTTTTGGATAACGTTTGTCAAGAAGTGGGCGGTTTGCAACTTCACCTGTTCCTTTACCTTCATTGAGGATGTTTTCAAAAAACAATTCAAAAGAAGACTTAAAAGCCTTTATATATTCCGGAACGAACTCTGGTTTTTGCGAATGGTTAAACTGGAAGATGACATAACTTCTATTGGATTTTAATTCTTCGAATAAGGTAAAGTAAAATGCCAGTACTTTCTCTCGGGTAGTAAAGGAATTAAACGCTTCATCTGCCGTCAGACGACCTATCGTTTTATCAATGAAGCCTTTCCATATGTGTTTTTCGAGTCCATCAAACGATCCGAAGTGATTATAAAAATCATCTTCCTTTGTGCCGATATCAAGGCAAAATTTATAAACTGAAGCCGGCCGTTTGCCTTCCGTTAAAAGGTATTCAATATAGGATTTCTGAAGCGTGTCATGGCCTGCTTTATTGCCAGGCTTACGAGTAGTCTTTTTTGTCTTTTCCATACCTTCCTTAACAGAAAATCAAGGTCTATGGTTTTGCTTTCGTCCTTTTATATTTTACTATCTTCCAGCATATGAAATCACCATTTGTCGTTCCTGTACCTGTGGTGTGTACAATCGTTTTCGCCCATGCACAAGCGAGAAGGGAAATTACTTCCTGGTGTGAAATTTTCTTCCCAGCTTTTAAAGACTTGATACGATGTAAGGGCAATACATGGAGGCTGCTTTCATAACCTAAGTTCGTTTACAATACTCTATTTAGTATAATTCAGACTCTGGAAATAATTCATAGTCGTCTATAGAGACTGCCTTCGCTCGAAGATTGATAAGGCGCGAGAACTGGCGAACATTCGCGCCAGATGGGGACAAAATTGGCCATGGCAACACTTCAAAATAATTCCGATCGGAACATCACAGAATCCTTTTACTTTTTTGTTGGCAAAACCGACACGACTATAACCTTTGCTTTTCTACCCGAAGCCAGCTACTTCTTATTTGTGTTGGCGCTGGGTTAACCCGTGGTCGATATATTCATACCCCCAATGGATACTTCCAAAAAAGCATTGGAGATGTTCGTACTTACAATGGATATATTGAAAAATGTATTGGAGATGTTCGTACTTACAATGGATATATTGAAAAATGCATTGGAGATGTTCGTACCTGCAATGGATATATTCAAAAATGTATTGGAGATGTTCGTACCTGCAATGGATATATTCAAAAAAGTATTGGAGATGTTCGTACCTACAATGGATATATTCGAAAAAGTATTGGAGATGTTCGTACTTACAATGGATATATTCAGTGTTGGAGACTGTTACTCCGCTGAAACAAGGTAATGTGTCCACAAGTAGATGGTATACTTGAGCCCATTTAGGTTGGCAGTCTTTGACATGCAGTGGCCTCGTAAGTTTGAAAACTTACAGCATAAAAAGCACAAGCCTGCCTGCCGGTAGGCGGGTCACCCGCAAAAGGCCAACACACTTTCCTAAGACTGCGCTAGCATAATACAGATAAGAAGAAAAATTAAAGCCACCGACACACCAACAGATTAAGTTTTTTGAATCAAAATGACGGTTTTTTACAGATCGTATTTATGTTTTATATTTGTAAAAAGTATTTTATGGCAACCTTCACAAGCACCCTTCCAGACGACCTTCTACAACTACTGACTGAGAAAGCAAAGGCTCTATCGCTGCCTAAAAACAAGCTTATTGAAAATGCACTCAAGCTCTACCTCGATCATCTGGAAAAAGCGGAGTATATCAAGTCATATAAGCTTGCCTCCCAAGACGATGATATTCTTGCTATAGCAGAAGAAGGAATGATCGATTACCTGAAACAGTTGGACAAGTGATGCAGGGCGAAATCTGGCAAACTGACCTGAACCCTGTAAAAGGCAGCGAGCAAGCTGGTTTCAGACCTGTGGTTGTGTTGAGCGGAAATCTGATGAACGAGCATCTTCCGGTGGTAATTGTTGTGCCGCTCACTACTAAAATCAAAAACTTCAAAGGCAACCCTGTATTGCAACCCACTAAAGCCAACGGACTTAAAAGCCAATCTGAGATGATGGTCTTTCATATCCGATCAGTATCAAAAGATCGGCTGATCAAAAAAACGGGTAAAATTGAAGCAAACGAACTTGCCCAAGCCACAAAAACCCTCAACGATATTTTGAAATACTAAGAATATAAAAAACAAAAAGCCTTCAACGGGTACTGAAAAAATCAGGTAGATGAGCGTGAGGACAGATGCGCGCCAGACGGGTCAAATTAACCATGGAAAGCTGTACCATTTAAGAAATTTCACCTCTTTAACCTTCCAAAATCCATATCCTTCTTTACTGAGCGTCACTTTAATCTTAGCTGAATCTTTTTCTCCAATGACTCTCAAAATAAGAGATGAATTTCGGTCTTTATCATTTCGATATCCGGAAGCAAAGAATCCAAATCTTTCAACTCCACCAATCTTATTTTGAATTCCGTTGTCTTTAAAAATAAATTCTTTTGTTATTTCAAATTCCTTAGATTCCAAGATAACTTTAGATGAGTTTGTTTTGGCTACCAAAGGAATAACGATAATTGCAGAAACAATCAAGAGCTTATATCGAGAGGATAAATTATAAAATCCACTCCAGATCGTATCAATGTTCATTTTCATGTTATCTGGTTTTCTCGAACCACCAATCTTGCCGGAAGTTTGATACTGTGCAAAAACTGAAATACTTCACTCAGTTCAAAAGTATACCTTTGATATTTTGCTATCTTCAAGCATATGAAACTCTTCCTGCTTTTATTACATCTGTGTATTATAAGTTCTTATGTTCAAAGTCAAACAAGAGGGGAAACGACTGCATCATTTTTTTTTGAAAATGGTGAGAAGCTGCTAAACCAAGGTGCCTATCCTGAAGCCTTAGAACAATTCAACAAATGTCTTCAGCAGAGTCCGGCATATTCTGAAGCCTACCTTAATCGCGCATATGCAAAGCAACAACTTAATGATAATGAAGGAGCCAACATTGATCTGAGTATTTACCTTGAACAAAAGCCAGATCAACCCGAAGCATTGTTTGCCCGTGCGACATTGCGTTATCAACTCAAAAAATATGCTGAAGCAAAAGAAGATCTTTTAAAAGTTCTCACGCTTCCGGCAGGAGAAACCAACACCGTTTATTTTAAGAAACCGGCATCCTCTACTTCTGGTATTACCGAAGTAATAACAACACAAAGTGGGTTTAGACCGCAGATCTATAATTACCTTGGTTTGGTTGATACAGAATTAAAAAAATATCCATCGGCTATTGTCTGGTTGGATTCGGCAATAGCGCTGGATCCAAATCAGCCTGACTATTACGTAAACCGAGGTGTTGCAAAAGAAGCCTTTGATGATGGCACGGCTGTAGCGGATTATAAAAAAGCACTCACCATTAAACCTGATCATGCTATCGCTTTAAAAAATTTATCAATGCACAGTCGCAAGCAGGGTAATCTCACTGATGCAGATGACCAGCTTGAGCGTGCTATTGAAAGTGATTCGAGTATGCTTTATCCTTATCTTGAACGCGCGTATCAACGCATGGAGGCCGGATATTATAAAGGCGCAGAAGAAGATTATAGCAGTGCACTAAAAGTGACCGAAACAGACCCTGAGATTTGGTTTAATCGCGGATTGGCCAGAGAAAAATTAAAAAACTGGGCAGGTGCATACGCTGACTACACAAAGGTAATTGAGCTTAATGAAAAATTAGAAAAGGCCTGGCTCGGTCGTGGAAATGTTCTAATGAAACAATCAAAATATAAAGAAGCCATTGAAGATTATACAGTTGCCATTACCTACCAACCCGATTATGCATTGGCATTTTACAATCGGGCCCTTGCAAAAAATAAACTAAAGCTAAATTCCGAAGCTTGCGCTGACTTAAGCCAAGCGATGAAGTTAGGTTTGCAAATTGAACCGAAGTTGAAAGCAAAAATTTGTGGAGAGTAGTAACTCTCTATTAGTATTGAGAACTTAGTAAAGTGGTTGCTATTCAGCGTAATTATATTTTTCAGTATTGGGGTGGAAGGTTCGCCAGCTATGCCAGAATTCCTGATAAGCAGCTACTTTCTTCAACGGCTCAGTTATATCGGATGAGCGTCCTGAAAAATCATATGCTTTGTTATTTGCCATCAGGGAATCGTTCCGAACTATAAAAACATCCGCATCAGATCTTTGAAAAGAAACAAAACTTGATCCATCCTTCGATAGCGCTATAACAATTGGTTGACCTCCTACTTTGTCATTAATCACATGTTGTTGTTTCAAAAGATTCCAATCGTAGGCCTTGCTGTCTTTGCCAATCTGAATACCGATCACCCACGACTTATCTTTCCATGACACACTATCGGTTCGCGTAAGTTGCCCTTTACTCTTTCCCAGTTCAAATCTTCCCAGGGTATCATAACTTGATTTAGATGCAGCATCCAATTGCATTACAACTGCATCAGGATGTAACTGAAACCATGTTCCGATAGTAAGCTGAGTCGACTCAACTTCAGGAAGAGCATTGCCCTTTAATGCTCCCGTTATTGCCTGGCCAGTTGCCTGACGCCACCAGCTTTTTGTTGTAGCATCTTCAAACATGGCATTGAAATGATCCATTCCAACCAAACGAAATGTCTCGTGCTTTCCTTTTACAATGGGCTCAAAAACTCTTCCTGTTCGACAAACGCTACAGTAGGTAATGATCATTGGCTTTCCTCCAACAACATCTTGCACTTGATGGTGATAGGTAAGGAACCGCATTGGGTATGCCTTTGCTTCACCATTGTATTCAACACCGATCACCACTGTACTATCATTAAGTTCATTACCTTCTTGCGTTTTAAAGGTAAGTACCTCCGGTTGCTTGAACATGCTATCAGCACTCATGATAAAGTTGACGACATAGGTTATTCCTCCACAGATCATAATCGCCAACACCGGAATCCATTTATGTTTCGATTGAAAGACCTTTAAGAGGCCAGCAAGAATCAACAGAAGAAAGAATATCCGAAAGAACCATCGATAGGAGTACAAGAAGTAAGCAAAGTCAACGCTATTCATCTGTTGGCTTCCTGGCATCGGCATAATGAGGTACACATTCAAAATTTCAAATAGACAAAAGCCAATAATACCGATGTAAAAAAGTTTTTTCATGTTTCGTTCTGTTTGATCAAAGTAAAATCCCTGGTGATTATTGGATCAATATTATAACACCTATTTATACAAATCAAAATTCAAGTAACCTTCTTCGGCACGTCTTGCTCCGCGTTGAATATAGATGTCACGATCGTGCGGTGCCCATGTTCCTAATCCATCTACGTATCGATTAAACATGCAGAATGCAGCAGCAATCAATACCGTGTCATGAATTTCTAAATCCGTGGCACCAAGCTCCTTTGCCTTTTCAATTTGCTCAGAACGAACATGCTTACCTCCCTTTTGCACACTGCCTGCAATAGACAAGAGCGATTTCAGTTTATCGGAAAGCGGCATGGATTCATAATCCTTCTTTACCTGATCGATAAAAGTAATATCACATTGAAGATAATGCTGCGCAATACCTCCATGGGCATTCTGACAAAAAAAACA
>DAIQPD010000140.1:0-10618 GCA_036787535.1 Chryseolinea sp. | reverse complement strand
ATTGCCGTTCAATCGGGTTTCAATTTCCATTCTCTGGTAGCTTCATCCAAAGGAGCAATTGAAGGACTGACGAAAGCATTGGCTGCGGAGTTTGCTCCTAAAATCAGGGTTAACTGTATTGCACCTTCGATTACCGATACACCACTCGCTGCCGCATTGTTGAATACAGAAGAGAAAAAAGAAATTAATGCCCAACGCCACCCCTTAAAAAAAATAGGTACACCTGATGATGTTGCCAGCCTTGCTACATTTTTACTTTCACAAAACACGAATTGGATTACCGGACAAATACTTCATGTTGATGGAGGTATGTCTACTTTAAAAGTGTAACTGATGAAATCCTCTTAGCTAAAACCTATTACAGATGTTCTGCAGACAATCAATTTAATACCATCCGATCTTAGACATTCATTCAGAAAATGAATTGCGAATGAGCCAACCTATTACAAAATAGTTAATGAAGGGAGTAAAAAAAGAGCATCTACCGTCTAAACAATGCATTGTATGTGGGCGACCTTTTTTATGGCGGAAAAAATGGGAAGCCGTTTGGGAGCAAGTGAAGTATTGTAGTGAGTGGTGTCGTCAGAGTAAAGCAAAAATTCAAGTATGAGTTTAGTGGCATTAATTTTTCCGCATCAGATTTTTGAAAAACATCCGGCATTAAAAAATAATAAAAAAGTATTGCTCGTAGAGGAGTTTCTCTTTTTTAATCAGTATAAATTCCACAAGCAAAAATTAATCTTTCATCGCGCCAGCATGAAGGCATATCAGTCCTTCCTTATTAAAAATGGCTGCGAAGTGCGCTATGTGGAATCACATGAACCTTTATCGGATATACGAAACCTTATACCATCGATTCAAGAAGAAGGTGTAACGCAGATTCATCATTGCGATACAATAGATCATAATCTTGAAAAAAGAATAGTTGCTCAATGTGTCCGACTTGATCTAGCTCAAGTTCGCTATGAGTCACCCGGCTTTATGCTCTCTTCCAAAGAGATTCAATCGTATTTTACTTCTAGAAAAAAATTCCATCAAACAGATTTTTATATTGAGCAACGTAAGCGATTCAAAATTTTAATTTCGGATGATAATATACCCAAGGGAGGAAAATGGACGTATGATAGTGAGAATCGTCTGAAGTATCCAAAAGGCAAAAAACCTCCGGCCACTACTTTTCCAGAGCCTAACCGTTATTGGCTGGAAGCTGTACAATACGTTGAGCAGAATTTTAAAGATAACCCCGGTAGTAGTAATTCATCTTTTGTCTACCCTACTACTTTTGATGAAAGTCGTGAATGGCTAAACCAGTTTTTAACTACGCGTTTTGAATCGTTTGGTGAATATGAAGATGCGATGGTGGCGCAGGAGTGCATTTTGAACCACAGCGTACTCACTCCGATGCTTAATGCCGGGTTATTAACTCCAAAAGAAATAATACACCAAGCACTTCTCATTGCTTCAAAAAAAGAAATCGCGTTAAACTCAACAGAAGGCTTTATCCGGCAAATAGTAGGATGGCGTGAATTCATTCGGGGTATGTACGCATCTCAAGGGACACTGCAGCGCACGGAAAACTTCTGGAAGTTTAAAAGGAAAATCCCAAAAAGCTTTTGGAATGGAACAACCGGAATTTTACCTATTGACAACACAATCAAAAAAATACTGGATACAGGCTACTGCCATCACATAGAGCGGCTCATGGTTTTGGGAAACTTCATGTTGCTTTGCGAGTTTGATCCAGATGAAGTGTATCAGTGGTTCATGGAATTATTCATCGATGCATACGATTGGGTAATGGTTCCGAATGTGTACGGGATGAGTCAATTTGCTGATGGCGGATTGATGGCTACTAAACCTTATATCAGTGGAAGCAATTACCTTATGAAAATGAGCGACTTTCAAAAAGGAGATTGGCAGGTAATCTGGGATGGTTTATTCTGGCGTTTCATGTGTATTCATCGCGACTTCTTTTTGAAAAATCCGCGCCTGAGCATGTTGGTAAGGACGTTTGATAAAATGGATGAACAAAAGCGAAACAGTCATCTTACAGTAGCCTCTGATTTTTTGGGGCAACTTGATACATAATTGTCAGTTAAAAGAAAGATCAGATTACAGTCAAGTCTTCAGTACGAAGTACGCTGTAAAGTATTCCTCAAGATCAGTCATCCTTTATTTACGCATTTGTCTAAATCATTGCGCTAGACTTCAAGCTGTTTGCAGATGTTCAATCTTGCAGACGCTCCCATATTTTTTCATGATTCAATTTAAATGAACCGACATGCTCCTTCTTCCAACTTTTAGGAGGAATCAGCGAAAGAAACTTTTCATCTTGATTATCACCTACATAAAGATGATAAACCTGACCGATAATGGGTTCAAAATTTACTTTAGCACCGTAAACCATTTCATTAAGGTGATATTCGTCAATCAAGTCCTGATAATTTTTCTTCAGCGATTCAATTTTATTAGTGAAAGTATGATTGAAGTTAGATATGCTGGAATTTTTCCAAGCAGTAATTCCTGTTTCTGTAATTCGTGGTGCACTTATGTTTGTGCCGTAAGGCAACAGGCTTGAGTTATACGACTGCGCGGTCTTATCGAAAACCACACTATCTGCGCGCTCTTTTACCTTAAAATCAGGCAGCGTTTCCACATAAGCAGCCTCCAGTTTTTTAAATTTAGAAACTGAAGAATATTGGTTCAATCCGGTTACACACACATCATGAGCAAGCTCCAGATCTAATTGCCCATCTTGCTTAATAATTTCATCATCGATGATAATATGCTGTATCTCCCCTACTATAAAGCGAGTGCCATTTTCTTTGATCAGAATATCTTCCTTTAGTTTCAATCCCAATTTTATTCTACTCTCCTCTACAAAGGGAGCAGCAAAATGTTCGAGGCGCTCTTCGGTTAGGTTACATTTTTCGAATTCCGATTCTTCTTTTTGAAACGAGGCCGAAGTATAGTGCGCCTGCTTCAGAAATGATTTATGAACGTGGTTGATCGTGTAATATCCCGTTTCAATAATATTTGAATAGGTATGCCGATCTACCGTCACAGGACGCATTACGAACCCAACTAACGGAGGATCGGCTCCGAGATGAACGATGGAATTGAAGATGGCCAGGTTGGTTTGCCCGCTTGAATTCTCAGTACCAACCAGATGCACACTCTTATATCCGGAAATCGAGTTGATAAACCGTATCCTATATTTCTTTTCCCATCCTAGAATATCCTTAAAGTCAATCTTCGTCATAATAAGCTCTACTATTATTGAATACCGGTTATGATTTAATGTACGTCCAATCAAAGTGAAAATTGAGAGGCCACAGATCAATATTGGAAACAATAAAGATTATTGATTGTTTCCGTTAATGTGTTATTAAAGGAAATACTCAATAGTAAAATTCAGATGAAAATTCTCCTCACAGGTTCGGCAGGATCTCGGGCAAAGACATTTACCGCGTTGATAAAGGATGGTAATGAAGCTATACTCGGCACCGTGCTACATCTTGAGCAAAATTCAAGCTTATATATAAGGTAATTAAATGATACGAATCAGAAAATGTGAAAGCCGTTAATTACTCCTGAATGAGTACCTTAATATCTTCAACTAATCGCTCCATTTCAAGGGGCAATGTTCGATTGTATACTCCACGAATTTTCCGTTCCCGATCGATTAACAGGCAATGCTCTATGTGTACAAATCCAGTAGAGTCTTTCGTAAGTCCCATTTCTTCTTCTGCGAAATATGATCTTCGCGCTAACAAATTAATTTCTTCTTTTCTTCCTGTAACAAGATGCCACTGTGAAGATTGAATAGCGTGTTGTGAAGCGAACTCACTTAATTGCTTGACCGAGTCAATCCAAGGTGTAGCCGAATGCGAAATAAACAGAACGTCTTTATTGATTTTAAATTGGTCTGCTCCAGATTTCAGATTATCCGTCATGCTTGGGCAAGAGGTGAAGAAGAAATTCGCGATATAAATTTTACCATCAAACGTTTCGTTTGACACGCGTTGACTGTCTTGATCAATAAATGAAAATTCAGCGATTTGATGAATTGGACTTTTAAGCGTATCAATATTCCACAATGGAGTAAAGTCCGCAGCATTATAATACGGTAATGTTTCACTAATCTCACAGCGACTATAAAGTGTCGCCAGAAAAACAACGCGCAACAAATTAAACCTTCTGAAGACTTCTGTTCATCTGAAAAGGAGCATGCTATCCCATCAAATCCCACCATCAATCAAAAAGCTATACCATTACCAACAGCGGCACTACAAACTACTTCCACGCTGTTTGACATTCACGGACCTTTACAGATAAATACTCGATAACGAGCGATACTATTTTCTGACGAGCGCAAAGAGAATACCTACCTTCGTAAAACCAATAAGCGCCTATAAACCTTCGAAATATTTCATTTCTTTTAGAGAAGGTTAGTATGTTCTTTTCGCTTTTCTTTTTGCGATCCATCCAACGTATTGACAATCTATTAGAGCCCAGTTTGTATTGGGGAATAGAACTTGTTCTTATTCAAACTAAAAAATACCGTTTTGTAAATAGAGGCCTTCTTCAGACCTTTGGATATGACGATTTAAATTGAAAATCTTGTCAAGTCAAATTCAACAACTAAAACAAATTCAAATCAAATTTAAACTCATCCTCTTGCTATTACTTTTAAATGCAGGTTTTGCATCATTTGGTCAGGAAAAAAACAACACTACTGTTGATGAAAAAGGATTAATCAAAGTATCGGTTATGTATCCTTTTGCGGAAGGTAAAACATTCAATATGGAGTAGTATGAAACGAAACACATGCCAATGGTTGCCGGGTATTTAGGCTCAAATTTGGTTAAATACACCATTGAAAAGGGACTTGCCAGTGGCGTTCCCAACCAGTCTTTACCGTATATGGCAATCGGAACATTTTATGTAAAGATCCTCAGCGAGTATCAGGCTGCCATTGCCCCAAATCTAACTGTGATACGAGCAGACTTCGCGAATTACACGAATGTAGCCCCAACAATTTTGGTTAGTGAGGTTATTAAATAGTTTCTCAATCGCCAATCGCTAAAATCAAGAAACCAATGGAGACATTCAACCTGAAAGAATCTGAAGAATACATCGAACTTAAAAATGTAATCAAACTATTAGGATGGGTAGACACAGGGGGTGAAGCGAAAATTCGAATCGATGATCAGCAGATTAAGGTAAATGGTTCAATCGAAACGCAAAGAAGAAAAAAAATAAGAAGAGGAGATGTTGTGATGTTTGGTAGCCACGAGGCTCAGATAAAATAAAGAATTCCGAAGTACCATATCATTGCTATTTTTTTCAGGTTAGTCAACAAGCAATCCACTTCAACACCCTCCATTTCTCAACAAAGCATACACGATATTGCCAGAGACATATAACGTAAACACTCTTTTATTAACGGTGAAGTCAAGATTATTCGGTGTTTTATCAGAATTAAACTTAGAGTGAACCATATTCCATGTCTTACCCATGTCAGACGACCTGAAGATACCATCCGGATGGCCACATAGTAAATATTCGCCCACCTGTTTAATGGATGCGATGGACAAAGAAGGTCGAAGTCCTGCATCAATAGCTTTCCAGGTTTTTCCTTTATCCATTGATATTCGGATCCTTCTGGTTTTGCTGATTGTGTTATACGTTATTGCAGCAAATCCTCCTTTGATATTTTCAACTGCTATACCCACTCCGCCTTCGCTGATTACCCAACGCCAATGTTCGCCATTGTCTGTAGAACGTTTGATTCCTTTTTGATCCTTGCCGATGAGAACACCTTCTGACTCCACGATATTCACTCCTGAACGATTGAAATCAATCGAAGTGCTTTTTGGATAAAGAACATTATCTTTTTCCCACACCGGAGATTTAAGATTGTTTTTACTGTAATACATTTCATTCCCTGCACTTAAATAGAGCTCGGTCTCTCCTACAAAAAAATCCTGAGGCTGTTCACTTTCAGGCAAACCTGCGCTGATGTCTTGCCAGGTCTGTCCACCATCCTTCGATTGGAAGATGATGTTGGTTGCTCCTGACGCAACACCATTTGATGCGACCGGATTGGCCGTAATGGATTTTAAATTCTTTGCCGAAGTTGATGTTGGATATTCCAAAGCTGTATCGCAAGAAAAGATGTTCATCACACAATACAATAAAGTCAGATGTAGTAAACGCATAATATTTTTGGTTTTAGAAGAATGAAATAATGATCACGATTACAAGTGTTATTTTTTTGCTACAATTTTCATCTCCAATTCAATCTTATCCGAAATCGCTTCGTCTGCTAAATCAGCGAAGAACGCTCCAGATTTATAGGTGATATCCCATTTCGTGCGATCAATAGTCAACTTCCCATTCACAGTAACCACTCCGCCCTTCACCTCTACTTTGGCTGGAATCGTAATCGTCTGCATGATACCTTTAATGGTCATTATCCCGGTAACATTTATGTTTCCACCCTCTGCTAATACAACCTTAACAATAGCAAATTTGGAGATTGGAAATTTTTCAACATCAAAAAAGTCAGGCGATTTTAAGTGCTCAATAAGGTCATTGTCACTCGCATGCTTTTCATCTGCAATGGTATTCATGTCGACTTCAACTGTACCACTCGTAAGTTGACCATTGTCAACCGTCAATTCACCTTTTGATAGAGAGATGTATCCGTTATGTCCACCCTTCTTAGCAAATGACATTGAACATTTCCATGTTACACTACTTTCCTTCTTATCAATCACATATTTTTCATTCGCAACAGGTATTGAAGATGTTAAACTTGCCGAAACAGCATTTTCATTTTCCGGTCTATGGTAAGCGGAGAACAATGGAGGAATTGTTAAAAGTAAAAAAGAGATTGTTAAACTGTTGTTAAATGATTTCCTGAAAAGCTTCATAAATAAAAATTGTTTTAATTTCACTCCCGATATCTATCGGGACCAAACGTACGCTGCTGCGTTATCAGTCCTTGTAAATGAATTGTAAAAAGAAATGTAAATGCGTGTAAATTCTGTTTTTACCAGCTTCTTCAGTCACCGATTCGTGGTGAGGTACGGCATTGCCATCATCTTGCTGGCGATCTTTCTTATCGCTTCGTCTTTCACAAAACATTCCGACCGCGACTTACAGGCGAAACAAGTGAACCTCATTATCCGTGACATTGGTCATCGATTGCTGCTGCAGTCGGGTGACGTTACCTCTCGTGTATTGCCTGTTACCGAAACGAAAGAAGGCACATTTCGGCTCATCCTTGAAAATGAATTCGTTTTTAATCATGACTCACTCATGGTGATGACGCAAGAATTGTTTCCCAAAAATCAGTTCCCTTCTGGTTACACCGTTACCGTATTGAATTGCAGAAAAGCCGACATCGTCTATGGTTTCCAGGTAAATAACTCCTCGCCAAGCATCCTTCCTTGCAGCGGAAGAAGTGAAAGCTCAGGTTGTTACCTGATCGAATTTACCTTTCCGGATTTTTATGAGAACTATCCCTATACTCATCTGGTGTATAGCGGTATGCTGTTGTTATTGGGGGTTACCGTATTGGTAGGACGATTCGGAAAAACTTTAACACCAACACCTTTGCAGAATCAAGACCACACTATAACACAAGAGCATGCTTCTGAATTACTTGCACTCGGAGAATTTTTATTTGATGTGAAAGGTCAGCGTTTGGTAAAAGGAGGTGAAGTAATTAGTCTCACCGACAAAGAATGCAAGATTCTCGAATTGCTCAACCATAGTTTTGGCGAACTGATTACTCGCGAAACGCTGATGCAGAAAATCTGGATAGACGAAGGCGTAATCACTGGTCGCAGTCTTGACATGTTCGTATCGAAACTCCGAAAGAAATTAAGCAGCGATCCTCAACTGAAAATAACGAATGTCCATGGTAAGGGATATAAGCTCGAAGATGGGGATTGAATCCTGCAGAGTCACCGAGGCGGTAACCTAGACCCAAAAGTGGCTATGAGGTACACCCTCGATCAGTGCTTCACAATAAAGATCTACACCATCATCGGTTCCATTAGCCACTGGCCTGACTAGACAATACTGGCTTAAAAGAAATGCAATATACATTTCACCCCTACTTCCTATTACTTGGCTTGATCCTATACGCTTACGAAACTGATTGAACTTATCATTCATAATATTTACACATTTCTCCTATAAGAGTCACTCGAAGAGAACTCGGATGCTCACTCAAACATAATCCATTGTGATCAGGATTGAGACTAGATTTATCAAGGATATTCCTCCATCAGATTCACTCGCATAGGATTCTATTTGGAATATTGGAAGATCTATTCAGATTTCAATTCCTCATACTTAATAAGAAGCGGATATACTTTGAAGTTTGTAAGACATCGCCAAATCCATTCAGCTGGTCCATATTGAAAATAGGTAAGCCACACCTTGGCAATCCAGATCTGTATAATGAAAATAACTATAGCAAGACCGAATGCTGACGTACTTCCAAATTCTCCAAGCAGTCCAAGACCCAGCGTTGAATAAATAAAAAGACCGAACATGGCTTGCATCAGATAGGTTGTAAGCCCCATACGACCAGCTGCATAAAAATGCATTAGTCGGTTTCTCCATTTGTCTTTCTGAAACAACTGTACAAACCAACAAACATAAAGTACGGCAAGACAGGCATTCATCAGGTCAAGGAAGGTGAGACCAATGGCAATGTTGGCCTCCTCTGGAAGTCCACCGGAGAGTGCGTTAAGGCCAGCCATAATAGCAATGCTAGTAAGTACTATACCTAACAGCGACCAGAGCGCTATGCGTATCATTTTTTTGATGAAGGTTTTCTTTGCTGCAAGATCTTCAAAGAATTTTTGCTTCCCTGCGTAATACCCCAGCACGAACAAGCCCATGGTGATGTACAATCTGCCCGACCACACCTGATACATCATCTTCGTTTTGAAGTCTGCCAGGTTAGCATTGATCAGGTCCAGGTATGCACCTGATTTGAAGGTATCGTAATAGCGTTCCAGTTCGGACTGGTCAGAGTGTATAATATCATTCAGCGATAGTTCCGAACTGATCAGACCTGCGATGCGTGTGAGAACAGCAGGAACATCCACAATCAGTAATACAGCAACGATTAAAAGATATTTGTCTGGAAGTCGATATGTCAGGAACAGTATTATTCCGAGCATAGCGTAGATAGTCAGGATGTCTCCACGGTAATGCATGTGGTGTACAAGACCAATAAGAAACAGCAATATTAATCTCCAGGAGAACTTCAACAGAAAGCGAAAATCAGAATTGGCTTTGTTGAGCTGGATGTAGAAACTCATACCGAAGAGGAATGAGAAGATCATATAAAATTTCCCGGTAATCAGAATGCCAACAAAACCGGAAGTGATTGAATCCACAATAGTACTGGGTGTCTGGTATTTTTCCGGAGGCATCCCGGCATAATACTGTTCGGTCATGTGTGCGATAATGATACCAAGTAACGTAAACCCTCGGAGGGCATCAATGATCTCAATGCGATCAGTCCATGAACGTGTAGGTTGGAGGGTTGTTGACATGAAACGGAGAGGGTTATTTTGATGATTTCTAACGGAAAGGTAATTATAAAGTTCTTATTGGACTCAGCCTTTGTCTGATTGAGGCACCGCAAGCCCTTCCGCGCAATCATTAAAATCTAAGTTAATTAATCTTTTTAAGTTTCTTACAAAGATTACATCTTACTGAGATTACCTAAGCGCACAAAAATAAGTTTCGCGTTAGCACATGTTATTCAATTTGCTACCTTCGGCATGTCGAACTGTTTCAATGTCAAATTAGCCGTTTACTTAAATCGTATGAGCTTATCTTTTTCATCCATCCGAATTCTTTTTACTGCGATCCTTTTTCAGTTTTTATTCTCTTCACTATACGGGCAAGTCACCTTCCCGCGGGCGAAATTGCTTTGGCATTTTGATTACAGTATGTATGGCATGGCCCGATCAGAGGTAATGGACGAAGAAGGTAATATCTATGTTGCAGGCTTTACTTATGGTAGCATACCGATTCAAAATGGTGATGATGTATCGTTCAATGGTGGTGAACGTGACGGAGTATTAATTAAATTTTCACCGGAGGGCAATCAGATATGGGGTACCTATATTGGAGGAAATAGATCAGACGAGTGTAAAGCAATAACGATCAGTAAAGACGGAAATATAATTGTTGTAGGGGCTACAAGAAGTTCTTCTGGTATTGTTACCGATGGAACAACCTTAAAGGGTATGTATGTTGCCCAATATTCAAAAAATGGTAACAAGTTATGGGCAACCCATTTTGGTGGCAGCAATGGAATTGACTGGATTTCCGGATCTAACAATGATTGGATTGAAAGCGTTGCAGTAGATGGAGATGGAAATATATACATCAGCGGAAAAGCAGAGAGCACTGATCTTTCAAATACTATTCCTGTGTACTCTTTCAAAGGTTATTATGATGCCTTTCTGGCGAAATTTTCTTCCATTGGTGTTTTAGAATGGTCGCGTTATTTTGGTGGAGAGGTAGGAGAAAGTGGTAATACATTGGCCATTGATAACCAGAACAACATTTG
>DAIQPD010000139.1:0-10641 GCA_036787535.1 Chryseolinea sp. | reverse complement strand
CAATGGAGCCATCATAGTACCCACCGCAGTAAGCGTAACCGATAAAGCTAAATTAGCCTTTGCCAAATACGACATGACATTGGATGCTAAACCGCTGGGGCAACTCCCAATTAGAATTACACCCGCAGCAATTTCAGGAGGAAAAGAAAATACCTTAGTAAGCGACCACCCTGCCATTGGCATAATGCTGTATTGACAAAATAGCCCAACAAACACGCCACGAGGCATTTTCAACACTCGAGCAAAATCCTGAACACTTAATGCTGTACCCATACCAAACATTAATATTTGCATCAGTGGCAAAATCAATTTCGAGAGTTTGAAATCACCAACATAAACAAAGTGTTGTGGATAATACATGGCTAGACTAACCGCTGCAAAAATGGTGATCGTAAATGAATACCCTTTTAAGGATTCATACTGCCTAAAAGAAAGGGATAGAAATACAAAAAATGACATCAGCATCAGACCAGCATAACTATGTGCATCATGTATAGTAGACAGGACGTACCCAATAAAGGATAATGCAGCCAGCGTGATTATTAACTTCTGATATATTTTAAACATTTGGTGATTTACGTGATGAATATTTTCTACAATATTTTTACTCGATTGCAAATGAAGTATGAATTACACTTGCACTAACTATAAATAACACTGCTGATAATTAAAATTAAATTTACTACTGTTTAATATAGTTACCTTCCCGATTGAAAAGTAAATTGGCCGTTAATAATTTTCTTTTTAACAACGGAAACTATAAATAAAAAAGAGGAGGCTGTCTTAAAAAAGACAGCCTCCTTCAATTTAATTGTTTACCGTTTCTGATATTCTGATTTTTTTAGTTCAGAGAAAAAAAACTGTATTTCATTTTTTACATATTTATTCCGCATCCCAAAATACTCTTGATAATAAGTTATCTCCACCTATTGCTGCAGCTGCAGCCACATAATTTGCGGAATTTGAAGAGCCTTCATAATCAGGATATGACAATCTTCTAACAAATCCACCTTGAAGGTTGTTATTATAGGTATTGGGACTTAAATCAGGAAATCCACTTCTTCTAAAATTCGCAAAAGCTTCTGTTCCATTTCGATGGTTTACAATCCAGTACTGGATATTGATGAGCTCAAGCGCATCCGTTGTATTATATGCTACACCCGGTTCAGCAAGGTATGCTGTTATTTCTGCTCCTGAAATTGGAGTCACTCCTGGATATAGAGAATACGCAATCATGTCCGCAGTAATTGCAGCTTCATAATACTGTTGAGCAGATGCATCACCACCAGGTACCCAACCACGTTTAGCTGCCTCTGCAAGAAGTAACGAAGTTTGTGCATAGGTAACCCAGAAATCAGGCGCAGCTGGTGACGCAACTACCCATATATTGTATTGTGAGTAATTAAGCCCTCCTCCGCGAGGTCCTCTATAGCCAAGGCCTGTATCCGCAAGTGCTATTTCATCAACCCCAATCGGAACACCAAACTGATTGGCTAAATCGGTATCAGGATTGAGATCATTAGCAACCTGTCCAGGATCTGTAAATGTTGCAAAAATGAATTTCCCTCTTGGATCATTGGTTGATTTCATTTGGTCAACAAAAGGTTCTGCTGCATAATTAAATTGAGAGAAGTTTCTCAAGTTATTATTTTCGTCTTGTACAAAAGTTGATCCATCGTATTTCACATAGGCGTTATCAGCATTGGAAGTCATAACACCACCCGCGAATGCTTCAGCTGCTATCGCCTGGGCTTTTGCAGGATTGATTTTAGAGTAACGCATACCTAATCTCAGCAACAATGAATTGCCTAGCTTTTTCCATTTCGCTACTTGTGCTGCTGCATCAGCTGATGGATTTTCAGCGTTGGCGCCATAAAATAAATCCGCTGAAACATAATCCGCACCAGGGCTCAAGGCAGCCAATGACTCAGTTATCTCTAAATATAAGTCATCATAGATGTCACTATCATCATCATAAACTGGAAAGAATTTTCCTTCGGAAACTGCCTTCCCAGCTTCAAAGTATGGAACATTTCCGTACGCATCGACCAATCCCATAAATGTCTGCGCTTTCCATATTCGGAGCATACTCAACAAATTAACACGGGGAGTACCTTCACCTAAAATAGTTATCGCTTGAATCATATTTTTGATTGCAATCGGAAAAGATTGATCCCACTTAGGGTTACTGGCACCATCAATGTCTGCATTGAAATTAAAACCAAGTGTAGCTCCTTGATTGTACGGATTTACAAATTGCTGAACAATAGTGTGTTCTCCTCCATATGTTCCAAGGTGAGTACGTTGCGCACCCGCAAAAAGCAGAGCTGGATCGATATCTGTCACCGCATATGGATTTGTGTTGATCTCTACAAAATCCTTATCGCACGCTCCTGATAAAAGGAGTACAAAAAATAGAAGTATATAATGCTTAATTGATTTCATAATTCTAGAATTTAACATTTAAACTGAAATTAAAACTACGAGCTGTTGGCAGCGATGAGTTCTCATAACCAGCTCTGGTGTCTCCTGAAGACTGCATTGCCTCTGGATCCAAACCAGGTAGATCTTTGTAGAGAATTGCCAAATTACGGACAGATGCTGATACTGACAGTCCTTTAACAAAATTCAAAGCCTCAACCTTTTGTACCATATTGGTAAGGTTATAGGTTACCGATACGTTTCTCAACTTAACGAAATCGGACTTATAGGTGAAAGGATCTCCAATCTGAAGATTTCTATAATTGGCATAAAACCCTTGTAAGTTAGTTACTACACTAGTGTTGGCGCTGCCGTCATCATAAACACCAGGGAATGTTAATCCAGCTTCCCCCTCCTGACGACCATTCAACGAAAGTATGGAGTGTCCTTGTCGCAACATATTTAAATGTGTAGAGGATAGTACTGTACCACCAAACTTATAATCAATAAATATTCCGACACTCAAATTCTTATAGGTAAAGTTGTTATTCCAACCACCAGTAAACTTAGGGATAGAACTTCCTACGGGAAGAAAACCATTCGTTAACTCAGCACCTGGTGTACTAGCATTGGTTGCACGCAACTGCCCAGCATTCGTAACAAGTATTTGACCTTGATCATTTCTTAAATAGGTCCGTGTGTATAATTGGTTCATTGCCATCCCTTCGGTGTACCGCAACTCTCCTAGAAACTCATTACCAGTACCATTGAAATAAAGTACGAGTAAAGTTCCGCTTTCATTACCAACATCTAAGACTTCTGTTTTTAGAAAGGTGTTGTTCCATGAACTTACCCATTTGAAACCATTGGACTCTAAAGCAGTAACTTCAAGCAAAGTTTCCAATCCACTATTCTTTAATGAAGCGGTATTTTGTTTTGACTGAACATAGCCCGATGTATTCGAAATTTGAACATTTAATATCTGATCGGTTGTTACTTTGTCAAACGCGCCTATATCAAAAAGCACCTTGTTATTAAACAACCGCATCTCAAGACCTATCTCTTTTTCCGCAACTGTAAAGGGCTGTAAGTTCGGGTTTGGAGCCTGAGCTATACCACCAACGTTAGCAACAGTCGCCAAAGTCTGACCATTAAATTGATTCGCGTTTATAGCGTACGTTAATTGTCCATCATAAGGATTTACCCCATTTGCACTACCAACTCCCGCCAAGGAACCGCGCAGTTTACCATACGAAAGCCAGGATTGATTTCCCAACAATTCCGAGAAAATAAAACTACCAGAAAGTGACTGATAAAATTTATCATTTTTCTGTGGATTTAATACTGAGAACCAGTCATTTCTACCTGTGTAGTTTAAATAAAACATCCCATTGTATCCAAATTCAGCCCAACCATAAAGGGAATTTACGCGCCTATTGCTATAAAGATATCCCTGATTTTGGATGGTACCATTTGCGATTGAGTAAAGATCGGGAACAACAAAATTACTGGAATTCTGTTCCTGTCTCTGCCACTCCGATCTCCAAGTGTTTCCACCAAAACTTGCATCCACAGAAAACTTACCAAATTGCTTATTGGCACCAACCATGAAGTCTGCATTAATATCAGTAGAAATATCCTGTTGGATATTATAGGTTCCCCTATACGTACCATCACCATTAAAAAGTGTTGTGGCTCCTGTTCCATTCAATCTATCCCACTCTGAAAATGCGCTATTATAATCATAGTTAAACCGGCCTTGAGCATAGAGCCAATCTGTCATTTGATAACGCAAAGTGGCTGTTCCAAGAAAACGATTTCTAACTTCATGATAGTACTGACCATTTTGCATCGGGTAGTAAGGATTGTTAATGGTTCCTAAAAAACCATTCGTCTTGTATTCAGCTCCTGAAACAGGATCCTTAGCATTATCTCTATATGCCTCCAAGGGAGTGGAGATAGACATCCTATTAAAAAAGGCAGCAGCACCGTCACCTTGTGTACCAATTTGAGGTGGGTTTATATTGTCCTCGTTCGCGTAGTTAACATTCAACTGTAGCTGAAGTTTTTTATTAAAATTATGATTGATCCCTGTATTGAATATCCGTTTCTTGTACTCATTGTTCGGTACTAGACCTTTAACATCCACATTTGAAAACGATACTCTGAAGCTTCCTTTTTCGCCACCACCAGACAACCCAATAGTATTGGTAAAGTTTGTTCCTGTTCGTAAAAAATCATCGAGCTGGTTAGGATTAGCAGAGTAAGGCCTCATAACTCCATCAAAATTCATGACAGGCGTACCATCCAATCTTGCACCAAAACCAAACTGTCCTTGAGACTGTGCATCACCTTGCGTTAGTGGTTTCGCCCCATTTTGACCTGCACCATATTCTGTTTGGGCTATTTCATCCAAAAAATTCAACGCATGCGATGTCGTAAAGCTGGAAGTAAAATCTACGCCAATGCCCTGATTCTTTTTACCTGATTTCGTTGTAATAATGATAGCACCATTTGCAGCTCGTGAACCATAAAGTGCAGCCGCGGTAGCACCCTTTAATACTGTCATCGTTTCTATATCATCGGGATTGATATTCTGTAATGCATCTCCACGATCGCGTTGTTGACCACTACCTTCCGCATTTCTGGCATCCTGATCCATTGGCAGACCATTGACAACAATCAGCGGTGAATTACTTACACCGGGTCCAGCAAATGCAGCTTGCCCGCGAAGACGTATTTGTGTACTCGAACCAGCTCCTGCAGCAGGAGGTGATATATTCAAACCTGCCACTCGTCCTTCGAGTGATTCCATGATGTTGGTGGTTCTATTTGTAATGAGTTCATCGGTCTTCACTGTTGTTGCTGAATAACCCAAACGTTTGGATTCTTTTTTAATACCCAGTGCTGTCACAACAACTTCATCGAGTGATTGAACATCAGGTTGTAATGAGACATCAATTGCGGCACGTCCTCCAATGATGACTTCCTGAACGCTGTACCCCACAAATGAAAATACAAGCGTGGTCGATCCTGAAGGAACATCAATTGAATAATTTCCTTCAGCGTTTGTTACGGTGCCATTAGCAGTCCCTTTTACGACAATATTAACACCGGGAAATGCCACTCCACTTTCGTCTGTCACCTTACCAGTAACAGTACTCTCTTGTCGAAACAATGCAGATTTGCTTTCTATCGTACCATGTCCTCCTCCAGAGGCATAGGTATGATTGAATACTACTATTACTAGCAGCATACAGAATGAAAATAATAGGTAGTGTTTCTTCATTTTTTTTGGGTTTGGTTTAGAAATTTTTGTTACTGATGAATGTGAGTTTCATAGAGTCCTTTCCGTTTTAATGGAAATTTATGAAGTGTCGTTTTTACAATTATCATGTAACGAAAGTATCAGGGCTGATTCGTCTATACTTCCAATAAACGCCACTGATGAATTTTACACACGTTTGCGGTTACGGTAGAATTTGACAAATACTTGTTTACACCATTGATAATCCGATTGTTTTTTACAGATTTGCTGCGTTGGATTGCAATGAAAAGCCAATTTCCTTTTCGATTATTCAATATTTAGCCCATCTAGTCTCTAGGAATGAACCAGTTCTTTTTACATCATAAGCAGTCAAAAGAATTGGAAGATTTTCCGCATATCCTGGAGTTTGCCGTACGAAAAAACACCAGTATTCAGCTGAACTCATTAGGTGCAACAACTTCAGAAAGCATTCGCATATACTATGTATTGGAGGGGAAATTCGAATGGGTTATTAATGATCACCAGCACATATTATATCCAGGTGATTTAGCGATGATTCTTCCCGGCAAAACTTTTCAGGGTAAAAAGGACTTTCTGGATATTGGTACACTCTTCTGGATTCAAATCCAATTGGAAAAAACAGAAGACAATAAAAGAATGGTGCTGGGAAATTGGAGTGGGTTATCCGGAAGAGAAAGTGCGGCTATTTGGAGGGTACTTCAACTCAATAGTGCTCCCGTATTGGTGAAATTAACAGAAGCCCTCAACATCCTTCAATCCATTCAAAACGAATTACATCAACAACAAATCGGTTACACTACACGTGTCAATCACCTCATAACAGAATTACTTATTCTCATCGCCCGACAATCAACGCATCAGAATAATTTACGCAGAGATTTTCCTCAGACCTTTATGAAGCTGGAGCAAGCACTTCGTCAAAATCTTTCCCATCAATGGACGGTGGAAGAAATGGCTGGAATGGTTGGCCTGGGCTCTACCGCCTTCACGGAAAAAGTAAAAAATTATACCGGGTTCTCGCCCTTAAATTACCTTATTAACATCCGGATTTCAGAAGCCATTAAATTGTTAAGAAAAGAAGAAGAAAATGTAACCTCTATAGCTCTGGAGACCGGTTTTTATTCTTCTCAACATTTCTCCACAACCTTCAAAAAATTAACCGGATACACTCCTGGAGAATTTAGAAAAAGAAATAGTTCAAAAAAATAAAGTATATACAGAATATGGAATGCATCATCACCGTAGAACTCGGAACCAATGCTGTACGGGTTTTTGCCTTTGATCTCATGGGCAATACACTTGGTTCAACCAAAGGATCCTACCCCACCTTTCACAGCGATCCTGATTACAGCGAGCAGGATCCTGAACAGATTTTTATCACCATGCTATACGTGCTTAAGAATTTCATTACAGAAAAAATTCAGCCCAAAAAATATAAGGTTCATTCAATCTGCTTTTTAGCTTCCATGCATAGTGTTCTGGCTATTGACGCTAACGGTGTTCCTCTGGGAAATGTAATTACATGGGCAGACAATCGTGGAAAAAAAGAAGCTCAAGAATTAAAAAATTCTGGCATAGGAAAAAAATTATACGATGCAACAGGAACGCCTATTCATCCGATGTCACCCTTAGTTAAAATAGCATGGCTTAAAAAAAATGATAGCGAACGATTTGATAAAACTTATAAATTCTTAGCCCTCAAAAGTTACATTGTTCAACAGCTCACAGGCGAATATGTTATTGACTATAGTCTGGCTTCAGCAACCGGTATGCTGAACATTCATACCTTAAAATGGGAAGCAAATGCTTTAGACTATGCCGGAATTACACAAGAAAAATTACCTGATCTCAGTTCCGTCTTTACTACGCCAGGTAAACTCAGAAAAGAATATCAAAACTCTTTAGGATTATCGTCCAGCACACGAATAATTATTGGATCCAGTGATGGTTGCATGGCTACACTAGGGGCTGGCATCTGGAGTGAGGATAAGGCCACTATAACAATAGAAGATAGTGGGGCAGTGCGTGTGGTTGGCAAACAAGTATTGCGTGATGACCAACAACGATTTTTTAATTACCTGCTTACGGAAAATCACTATGTATCCGGTGGACCAACAAACAATGGAGGTGTAATTTTTGAATGGTTTGCAAAGCAGTTCGGAGATTTTGAAAAAGCTTTTGATGTAGAATACGAGATGGAAAATCTGATCCATGAAGCTTCTAATGTAAGCGTAGGATCAGAAGGATTATTGTTCTTACCGTATCTATTAGGCGAACGTGCACCTTTATGGAATCCAAACGCGCGTGGATGTTATTTTGGTTTAAACATAAAACACGAACGAAAACACTTTATTCGTGCTACTATTGAAGGAATGCTTTATGAAATATATAGCATTGGAAAAATCTTAGGTGAACATCGCACCAT
The DNA here is from genome assembly GCA_036787535.1 of Chryseolinea sp. Lineage (GTDB taxonomy): Bacteria > Bacteroidota > Bacteroidia > Cytophagales > Cyclobacteriaceae > Chryseolinea. Next base: position 2,506 of record DAIQPD010000139.1, on the reverse strand, counting down.
TAGCGGCCTCTCTGTGAATGGAAGTTTTGCCACCATTCCTTTCTGCACACAATTGATTGCTGACCTCTATGATAGGCCTGTAAGCACCATTAAAAATTCAAACACCTGCGGACTCGGTGCATTCTTACTTACCGCAACAGACATGGGGATTTATGCTAATCTGGAAGAGGCTGCAAAAAGTGTTGTTTTAGAGGAGACATACAATCCAAGGAAACAAGACCATAATATCTATATGCAGTACTTTGAAATTTTTCAACGGTTGAGCACAAAACTGGAAGATGAATTTGAGCAAATCGCTAAACTACAATAATGATAAAGTACCATTACCTTATTGAACTAAGCGCGATAGTTCCAATAAGATAATGGTGTCTACTTATCGTTTACCCTTCAATACTCTATTTAAATAACAAGGGAGCAAACGAATACAAATTATTTCTCCACACCGGCCAGGTGTGTCCACCCGGATATTCACTGTAAGAATATTTAATATTCATCTCATCAAATTTCTTCAGCATAATTTTACAATTATCATGTGCGATGTCTTCTTTACCTCCCATGGCTACCCAAAAAAGTTTTATGTTGTTGTTAATCGTGGCTGCATTCTCTTTCATAAATGCATATTGTGGATCGGAAAGTGCTGGTTGATTTGCCCACCATCCCGAACTAAAAACACCGAGATAAGAAAACATTTTATTATTCTTTACACCGGCATAAAGTGTTTGCAGTCCACCCATCGATAAACCTGCGAGTGCTCTGTTTTTAGAATCCGTTGCTGCCCGATAATTTTTTTCAACAAATGGGATAACTGCATTCTTTAATTCGTTTTCAAACATTTGTAGAGACCGTTCATTAAAAGAAGCGATTCCACCTCCACCGGTATTGCCGTCCATCATAACGATCAACATTGGTTTTGCTTTTTTCTCTGCAATCAGGTTATCGAGTATCAAATCAGTTTTGCCTTGTGTTGACCAACCTCTTTCATCTTCACCACCGCCATGCAATAAATAAAGTACAGGATATTTTTCGTTTGAATTGATATCATAGTCAGCTGGTGTATAAATATAAAAACGTCTCCATGCATTAAAGACTGTTGAATAGTAGCGCTTCATTCTTACTTCACCATGCGGAACATCTTTCAATGCGTAGAAGTCGCCATTCTTGGAAGGTATTTCAATGCCCGAAGCCATTCTGCTCATGCCATAAAAAGTTTCGCTTGCCGGATCAGCCAGGGCAACGCCATCAATCACCAAAGAATAATAATGGATACCTTCACTGATGGTGTCGGTAGTGACCGTCCAAAATCCCTCAGCATCTTTTATCATTTCGTACTTCTTACCGAGATCGATTTGTACTTTTTGTGCATCGGCCGCTTTAACGCGAAACATCACGCGATTATCGGGTAAGATCTGTGGATATTTTGCTGAACGCACATTTGTAGAGGCCGGTGTACCTAACACGGTGAATGAAGACAGTTTTGATTGATCTACCGGCTTGAAAAGAAATAGTGAGAACATATACAAATCGTTCTTCCAGACTTTAAAATCATGACCTCCCGGTTCAACATAAAAAATATGTTGAACGTTTTTTTCATACAGGTAATCATGCGTGCGTTTACTAAAAGCCATTAAGCCATCAGCATCACCACAAGAAATCCACAGCAGTTTCAATTTTGATTTAGCTGCTTCTGGATTGGGTACTAACACTTCTGGCATCTTTGTATTGGGAGCGGAAGAGAAACCACCTACCCATGCAAACTTATCCAGATTACCTAATCCAAAATTCAAGGACTGCCCACCTCCCATTGACAACCCTGCAATAGCACGGTGCTCACGATCTTTTAAAACAGGATATTTTTTTTCAACATAAGGAATCAAATCATTGAGCAAATCCTTTTCAAAAGTGGCAAAGGCCTGCACTTTAACGCTGTCGAAAATATTTCCAATGGCGCGATCATCTTTCATCGCTCTTCCGTTGGGCAACACGACAATCATCGACTCTAGTTTTTTATCGGCATACAGGTTATCTAGAATCACCTGTGGTTGACCTTGCTTTAACCATTCCTTCTTATCGCCACCAATCCCATGTAATAAGTATAACACCGGATACTTTTTACTCTTCGAATATCCTGGAGGTGTATACACCAATGCTTCACGATTGACACCTACGGTTTTAGACGGGTAGGAAATAGTATCGATCTTTCCTTGAGCAATACCTTCGCGCACTACATCAAAACCTTGTGGTGCGAGTTTGTCGGTGTTTTGTGCATGAACTCCTAAGGAGAACATCGCAGAAATAAAAAGGTAGAGAATCAATTTCTTTGTAGTCATATCAATTTGTACTTTATAATCATATTTTATTGTCTGCGCGTGAAGACAAATCTTGCTTCAGTGTTTATGATTGGGCAATATAAGCACTGCTTCATTCTCAAAATGAAAAGAACCGTGAATCATTTCAAATGAAATGTCACGGTTCCTTTGCACATTCATCACCATCCTACCTAACATCG
>DAIQPD010000138.1:0-10701 GCA_036787535.1 Chryseolinea sp. | reverse complement strand
TACATCGGTAAGTTGGGTGATGGTTCATCTAAAGATGATGGTATCTATGTACTTGTAAAAGAGGTAATGGATAACTGTATCGATGAGCACATGATGGGCTATGGCCGAAGCATCGATATAAAAATTACAGACCAGCGTGTTGTGGTGCGCGATTATGGAAGAGGTATCCCGCTCGGAAAAGTGGTGGATGTAGTTTCTAAAATCAATACCGGTGCGAAGTACGATTCAGGAGCGTTTCAAAAATCAGTTGGATTGAATGGTGTCGGTACGAAAGCCGTGAATGCACTTTCAAACTATTTTAAAGTTCAGGCTTTCCGCGAAGGACAAACCAAGCTGGCTGAATTTAAGAAAGGTGTTCTATTCAACGATCCGCGACAAGGTAAGAGCGATGAGCGAAATGGAACGCTGGTAGAGTTCGAACCAGACAACACCATGTTCAAGCATTATCACTTCATTCCGGAATACCTGGATGACTTGATGTGGAACTACGCTTTCCTCAACGCAGGACTTTCCATCAACTACAACAACAACAAGTATTACTCGAAAGATGGATTGCTTGATCTGTTGAAGCAAAAGGCAGATGCAGAGGAGTTAAGGTATCCAATCATCCATGCGAAAGGGGATGATATTGAATTCTCATTATCGCATGGCAATCAATATGGCGAAGAGTATTATTCATTCGTAAACGGACAGAATACCACGCAGGGTGGAACACACTTAGCTGCTTTTCGCGAAGGTGTTGTAAAAGGCGTTCGTGATTTTTATAAGAAGGATTATGACGCGGCAGATATTCGTGCGAGTATCATTGCTGCTATCGCGATCCGTGTACAAGAACCGGTATTCGAATCTCAAACGAAAACAAAGTTAGGTTCAACCAACATGGCACCCGAAGGTGTTTCAGTTCGGAGCTTTGTGAGTGATTTCGTTTCGAAAGAAATTGAAATCTATCTGAACAGAAACCCGGCTGTGGCCGAAGCCATGTCGAAACGGATTTTGCAATCGGAGAGAGAGCGTAAAGAAATTGCAGGTATTAAAAAGCTGGCGAATGATCGTGCGAAGAAAGCAAACCTACACAACAAGAAACTTCGCGATTGCCGCTATCACTTTGATGAGAAGAATGAGAAAGGTGTTGACTCGGTGATCTTCATTACGGAAGGAGACTCAGCCAGTGGATCGATCACCAAATCGCGTGATGTTGAAACACAAGCCGTGTTTAGTTTGCGCGGTAAACCCTTGAATTGTTTCTCACTCACCAAGAAGGTAGTGTATGAAAATGAGGAATTTAACCTCCTTCAACATGCCTTGAATATTGAAGATGGTATTGAAGGTCTTCGCTACAACAAGGTAATCATCGCGACTGATGCTGATGTGGATGGAATGCACATTCGCTTGTTGTTGATGACGTTCTTCCTGCAGTTCTTCCCCGACCTGGTAAAGGCCGGACACGTATTCATTTTAGATACTCCGCTGTTCAGAGTTCGCAACAAGAAAGAAACCATTTACTGTTACTCCGATGAGGAACGATTAGCGGCCATTGCCAAGATCGGTGCGAAACCTGAGATCACCCGCTTCAAGGGACTTGGTGAAATTTCACCAGATGAGTTCGGAGGATTTATTGGTGATGAAATTCGTCTTCAGCCCGTATTGTTAGGTGATGGACATCTTGCCAAAACCCTTGAGTTCTACATGGGCAAGAACACACCTGATCGCCAGGAATTTATTATAGACAATCTTCGCATTGAATTAGATAAGGTAGAAGCAAAAGAAACAGTTGAACAAGACGAGGTTGGCATTGAGTCGTAAGTATTGACTTTTGAGGAGTGAAAATCAAACTCCGTCAAATCAATATCTAACCTCTAATGTCTAATTACTCACTACTATTTTATGAGCAAAAAGCAAAAACAAAAATTAGGAGTTCCGGAAGTAAACAAACCAGCGTCCAGTAAAGATGAGAATGGAGATGTTGTAATTCACTCCCTTGCCATCGATGGCATGTATCAGAACTGGTTTTTGGATTATGCCTCCTATGTAATTCTGGAACGTGCCGTGCCGCGCATTGAAGATGGTTTCAAACCCGTTCAGCGCAGAATCATGCACTCACTAAAAGAAATGGATGACGGACGCTTCAACAAAGTGGCGAACGTAATCGGTAATACCATGCAGTATCACCCACACGGTGATGCTTCTATTGGTGATGCCATTGTAAACATCGGTCAGAAAGATATCCTCATTGAAACACAAGGTAACTGGGGAGATGTAAGAACAGGTGATGGCGCAGCAGCTCCGCGTTACATCGAAGCACGTCTTTCGAAGTTTGCACTTGATGTTGCTTTTAATGGCCAGACTACCGAATGGCAATTGTCGTATGACGGTCGTAAGAAAGAACCCGTTACGTTGCCGGTTAAGTTTCCGTTGTTGTTGGCACAAGGGGTAGAAGGTATTGCAGTTGGTCTTTCCACAAAGATCCTTCCGCACAATTTTAATGAACTGATCAAAGCATCGATCGATATACTGAAAGGTAAGAATCCAAAAATCTATCCTGATTTCCCTACAGGAGGTATTGGCGATTTCTCTGAATACAATCAAGGCTTGCGCGGAGGTAAAATAAAGGTGCGCGCCAAAGTGGATATCGTTGATAAGAAAACGTTGGTCATTAAAGAAATACCGTTTGCCACCACCACCACTTCATTGATGGAATCCATTGTGAAGGCAAGTGAGAAAGGACAGATTAAAGTAAAGCAGGTAATTGATAATACAGCCAAGGATGTGGAGATTCAAATTCTTCTTCAACCTGGTCAATCACCAGAGATTGCCTTGGATGCGCTTTATGCGTTTACCGATTGTGAAATCAGCATCTCACCAAACTCGTGCGTAATTGTTGAGGACAAGCCGAAGTTTATGCCGGTGGGTGAAATCCTAAAGTACAACACCAGTCAAACGATTTCGCTTTTAAAGCAAGAACTGGAAATAAAGAAAGCAGAGTTGCTGGAGCGGATTTTATTTTCATCACTTGAGAAAATCTTCATTGAAAACCGAATCTACCGCGACATTGAAGAAGCAGAAAGTTGGGAAGAGGTAATTTCAAAAATTGACAAAGGATTAAAACCACATAAGAAAAAATTCTATCGCGAAATCACCCGCGATGATATTGTTCGATTAACTGAAATCAAGATCAAGCGTATTTCAAAATTTGATTCATTTAAAGCAGATGAGTTGATGCGCGATCTTGAAAAGCAATTAAAGGAAACCGAATACCACCTGAAGCATCTGGTGGATTATGCCATTGCCTATTTCCAAAACTTATTGGATAAGTATGGTAAAGGACGTGAGCGTAAAACGGAAATCAAGAGCTTCCAATCCGTAACCGCTGTGGAGGTAATTGCGAATAATCAGAAACTCTACATTAACCGCGAGGATGGTTTTGTAGGCTATGGTTTGAAACGCGATGAGTTTATTTGCGAGTGTTCTGATCTCGATGATGTTATTGTCATCCGCAAAGATGGTAAAGCACGTGTATCTCGCATTGGCGAAAAGGTATTCATGGGTAAAGACATTCTCTATATAGGGATCTGGAAGAAAGGCGATGACCGCATGACCTACAACGTAATCTATGGCGATGGCAAAGGTGGAAAAGGTTTTGCCAAACGCTTCAACATGCCGGGCATTACGCGCGATAAAGAATATGCGATTGCAAGTGACGATAAGAATTCCAGAATCTACTACGTAAGCGGCAATCCAAACGGAGAAGCGGAAACGGTAGAGGTGAAGCTTACACAAAGCAGTACAGCACGGAAGAAGGTTTTTGAATACGATTTCTCCGAACTGGAAGTGAAAGGCCGCGGATCGAAAGGGAATACGATTACAAAGTACCCAATCCGTAAAGTCGATTTTCTGAAGGCAGGAGGTTCAACTTTAAGTAAATTAAACTTATGGTATGATGAAGATGCTGGCAGATTAAACAAAGACAGTCGAGGCAAGTATCTGGGTAAGTTCGATGCGGATGATCAGATCATTACCTTCATGCGTAATGGTTCATACAAAATAACCAACTATGAACTGACGAATCGCTTCGAGCCTGAGAAGACGTTGCTCGTAGAGAAATTCCATCCGAAGAAACCAGTCTCTGCGGTTTATGTGGATGGTGAGAGCAAAGCCTACATGGTGAAACGTTTCATGATTGAGACGACCACACAAGACAAAGACTTTGGTTTCATCACCGAAGCGATTGGTTCACGATTGGTAGTGGTGACAACATCGGAAACACCAGAGGTAGAGCTCGAAACTATTAAGGGCAAAGACAAAGGAAAAGAGTCTGAAGTAATCAATCTGGAAGACTTGATTGATGTGAAGGGATGGAAAGCATTAGGCAACCGACTTTCACAATACAAGGTATCGAAGGTAACGCTGATTCAGGAGGAAGAAGAAAGCGGGCCAGAGCCGGATGATGATACTGAAGCAGACACCTCGAGCGCTATCGAGGAAAAAAAAAAGAGCAGCAATCGTCTGAGCCAGAAATCTGGATCGAAGAAGACGGCCAAGCCAGTCTCTTCGGTGAACCGAAAAAGCCAGGCGAGCAAAAAAATGAGCCCGCCAAAAAAATCAAAGTCGAGCAAGCAAACCTCTTCGAAAGCCCAGGCCCAAAAATCGAAGGCCGTAAAGAAGCCGAAGCCCGCAGTGAAGAAAGTAGCAGCAAAGAAAAAGGTGAAGAAGAAATAAAACCATCATCATCTCCTCAATCGAAAGATGATAAAGGCGATGATGATACCTTGGGTGTAGGAGAGACGATTGAGTGGAAAGTTTAAGGGAGACCGTCATTGCGAACTGAAGGTGTGTTTGAGATGGAGTGAAGCAATCCCCCAGCTACGAAGTGCGCATTTCATAGCTTGGGGATTGCTTCGTCAGTATTTTCATCGAAGCGATGAAAAACTTCCTCGCAATGACGTGCTTCTTGTTTTTAAATTTAACGTTGTAGAAATGGAAAAAGGAGGTTGTGTTTATATAATCACCAATCAGCATCATACTACCTTCACATTGGTGTAACATCTGACCTTCATTTCAGAATGGTTGAGCATCGTGAGAAAGTATTTCCGAAGAGTTTTACCTCACGATACAATATAAATAAGATTGTTTACTATGAGACTTTCTATTCCATTGAAGAAGCGATTGCTCGGGAAAAACAATTGAAGGTTGGTTCCAGGAAAATGAAGGAGAAATTAATAACTGAATTTAATCATGAATGGAAGGATTTATTTGAGGTGGTTAAGTATTGGTGATGTATGAGGTTCAGGAATTGCTGAAGGGTGAATGAATGTGTGTGAAGGTAGAGCAATAGATATCCTAACTGGCGCAAGTGTTGTGAGATGGAATGAGCGTTGTTCACTTATGCCTTAGAAAAATGTTTTTAAGAAACATAATCTCAGAGAAGTATAAGGTAAGTCGTTCATTAAAAAGCATTGCGTGTAACTTGCGCTTTTCATGCTAAAACTTCAACTGGCTTATTCGATACGAAACAAAGCCTTAAATAAACAGTTAATCAACGCCAGGTTTCATAGCCTCATAACTCGATTTTTCGTTGCCAACCTTTACATTGTCGAAATATAAAACTCGTGAGTTTACCAATGATTGATTTGAAGTGAAAGCCGTTTTGTAGATTCCAATTTTCCATTTCGGAAGTACGTCATCATACATATTTCCACCATGACGCGTAATGACTTTTTGATTATCGTACCACACTTCAATCAAGCCTTCATCACCATATGAGTGAACAAAATGCAATACAAACTCATGCCACACATCTTTCACCAAAGGTGCAATGCTAATCTCTTCTCTGCTTTCTTTCGTATTTCCAGACTCCAGATACACAGCATCATTTCGAACCCGAAGCGAAGTTGCAGGGCTTCCTTTCTGATACCATTGGTTAAATAACTCGCGTTGCGTATCCCGTTCAAATCCATGCGAAGGAAAAAACACTGCAAATGAATACCACATTTCTCTGGAGGGCAAACCCTTTATGATGACTGCTTCACAACGTTTACCATTACTTACAAGCTCCTGATCCTTGTGTATTTCAAATCGTACTGCACGTTTTCCTTCAAACACTGGATCATTAACATATTGAAGTGCATAATTCCATTTCCCAGCCTCAATCTTGTGAGCCATGGAAAAAGGCTTGTTCCCTTCAAACGTTTCATTGAATATGATATTACCCTGTAAAGCTTTAACCGGATTGCCGTCAATTCCATAATTTGTGCGGCTCTTGAGTAGACCTATTCCCCCCACAATTGACAGAAGAATACTAAAGAAGATTACAATTCGAACTTTCACGTGCACGATTTATAGTAATTAACAAAAGTCTTATAACCCTTTGGTCAAGCAACGGATAGTGAATGAACAGAATAGGTCAGCTTTGAATTCAGCGTTTGTACATTCGCAGCGGCAAGAAAAGGATTTGACTCACTGCTTTCTGAACGAAACGGTATTTAAAATCGAAAGTACTAATTAAACCGAACCGTACCTTAAATTATGTCCTTTTTTGGGAGTAGTGACTTTTAATCCCTTCTGTCGGATGCATTTTAGTTAAGCAAGGTTTCCGGTTAGTCAATTTCTTAAAAGGCATTCATTGTTTTGAGGATCGAAATCGTTTGAGATTTTGATGCATGTTTCCCTATTGACATCAGATTTGGATTCCTTTTGTATTAGCACACTTTAAAAGAAAAAATAAAGCTACTTGTTCAATAAAACTATTAAGTTTACGATGGGCATTATAAGCCAATGAAAACAAAGTAATATATATGATAGTAGGGCTGCACGGATCTTATTTCGCGAGAAACTTTGGTGATACATTACTGATGAACATCATCTATAACTGGATTAAAGAAGCGGATCCAAACGCGGCCGTCATACTTCCGTTTGTTAGTTCTCATCAAGAAGCGGTGGAAATATTGAATAATGAGGAGACAAACAGTTATAAAAAATATAAAGTATCGCAGTGCGATCGATTTATTTTTGGAGGCGGAGGCTACTTTGGGGAACCGAAAACAAGCTGGCCTAGAAAGCAGTACTGGACGTTGAGAAATTATGTACGACATATCATTTGGAATGATCAACTATTAAAGAACAAAATTCCCTATGCAATTATCGGTGTAGGCGTTGGGCCTATATCGAATTCCTTTCTCAGAAAAAAAATAATCAAACTTTTTAATAGCGCAGATTTTGTGTGCGTTCGTGATAATGAATCGTTTAATTACCTGAAAAGTTATGGATGCGTTAACCCCAATGTGTTTGAAACAACAGACCTGGCATTAACCGTAAGACGTGAGAAAGCACAAGGAAATGATAAAAAAGTCTTAGGTGTCCACTTTTCAATCCGCCCCGAGTTTCCACAGGATAAAATACCAGCCATTGTTTCGTTTTTGAAACGCACATCAGAAAATTATACTATTAAATTGGTAAACGACCAAAAAGGGCAAATGAGTCTTGAGAAGGAGGCAAATATTACACGATTCATTAAAGAAAATAATATTGACTATACACAAATCGAATACCACGATCCTAATACGCTCATCGAAGAGCTCAACAAGCTTGATGCCATCGTGACAAGTAAATTGCATGTAGGTATACTAGGCTATGCTTTGAGAAAGCCGGTTCTTTCAATTCCTAATCACACAAAAAGCTTTCGATTTTATAAACAAATTGGCAGAGGTAAATTCTGTATTGCTCCGAATGAAGTTAATGAACAAATGTTGTTGGATGCATTTAGTGAGTGTGTTAATACAGAGGTTGTGCACGCTCAGGATTTGACAGAAAAAGCAAGCCTTGTTAGAAAAATGGTATTCAACTTTTTAAAACAAGCTTAATCAACACCTAATTAAGATGCGAAGGTGGATAATTCTTATAAGTAGTTTATTTTTTTTGATGTAAAGAATAGCGCTTGCAAAACCGACAAAATAATGATTGCGATATCAAACGCAAATTGTGATGTTCGATTGCATCAGAGTTCCGAAGGCTGGTGATCAGATTGAAAAAAATCTAATCGGTAGATCACGTTTAGCTATTAAAATAACAATTTCATTTTTTTGGCTGTTAATAATCAGAAAATTGCACTATGCTACGAATTGTTTCCTCTATTTCACTCGCACTTACCTTATTGGTAAATGCGCTCGCCAATATTCTTCCAATTAATGGACATAACACGGGTGAGGTGTCAGCACTCTATCCTAGTTTGTTTACACCTGCTGGCATTACTTTTTCTATCTGGTCAATTTTATATGTATTGCTAATCGGCTTTGTTGTTTTTTCTTGGACGACAAAAGATGATCGAATCAATAAATTGCTTCCGGCTTTTATTCTATCCAATATATTCAATGCACTCTGGATTTTAGTATGGCATTATCGCCACCCTGAACTTTCAGTCTTGGTTATGGTTAGCTTGCTGGCAACCCTAACGTATATCTTTATACAGATTCAATCTTCATCATTTCTTTCAAAGAAAGAATACGTATGCGTTGTTCTACCCTTCACACTTTACCTTGCCTGGATTTGTGTTGCTACCATTGCTAATATTTCTGCCTGGTTAGTATCTATCTCATGGGGAGGGTGGGGTATTATGCCTGAAATGTGGACAATTATTATGATGATCATTGCCGCTCTATTGGCGTTTTACATTAGCTCAAAGTTCAGTGCCCCGGCTTTCGTGTTGGTGGTTATCTGGGCACTTGTAGGAATTTATTTACGCTGGAATGAGAGCGATTTTTTAATAATACTTAAGGTAGCGATAGTATTAATCCTCTTTCTTTCTGCAATCTTTGTATATAGACTAGGTAGAATTTATAAATCGAAATAAATTCTGGTAATTGGTGAGTAGAATTTCAAAGAGAATAAAAACTACACTTGATATCATACAATGCCTTTCGAACATCATTCAAAAACCCTTCTTTCTTGTATGCAGTATTAAACGAATATTGCGTTACGCTTGGTTTGCTTTACCCCCGCTCGCGCGGAGTGTGTCGTGAAGAGTTCACTAGCTCGAAACTTAGTTTCGTGCTTCAAAGAAATTTAATTGAGATGCTGATTCTTGTTTGGAACTTAGTTCGAGTGTAGTTTTTTAATAAACCTGTTTTGATTAATTTCATTTTCTTATTGAGCGTTGATTATGGAAGTAACTTCCATTCGAATGACGGTTTATCAATATAGATTTTTAGGATTTACACGGTAGAAACTTCTGCGCCATCCTGGGTTTGGTCATGCGGGGCAATGACATTTTAAAAGCCCGTTCCTGTCGATAAAAAAAAGGAATAGCTCTGCACAAGAAATTAAAATCATAGGTAATGGAAACTTATAAAATTCAAATTACGGAAACAATTATTGTCTTAGTTGGCTACATAATTATTTACTTCATAACAAAAATATTTATAAATAATACACTTAAACAAACACATTTACAGCGAGGTAGAAGAAAAATAATAGTGAAAGCAGTTCACCTTTTTTCCTTAATAACGACCACTATTTTGCTGTCTGCAATATGGGGTCTTGAACAAAATCAAATTGCTGTATTTGTGGGGAGTATTCTAACAGCATTGGGTATAGCATTTTTTGCTCAATGGTCATTACTCTCCAATATAACATCAAGCTTATTGTTGTTCTTTAACCATCCTATAAAAATAGGTTCAACTATAAAAATATTAGATAAAGATTTCCCATTTGAAGGAGAAGTTTCTGACTTAACTTATTTTTTCGTTCACCTTAAAACGGAAAGTGGCGAGGTAATCGTAATACCAAATTCAATATTATTGCAAAAATCAGTTTTGGTTATAGAAAGGAACAACGTGTAAAACTGTTTTGACTAACCTAGATGGTTTCAGTCTGACCTCTAAAAAAAATAGAAAATCAATAAATTAATTTTTCTTGTAGCGATTGTACTTTGTGTTACAATTTCTTGTTCAAATCCAAATCAGCCAGATAATTCTGATAACGCCATCAATCAAATCGCAATGGTAAATGACTCCACTAAAAACATTAAAAATGAAAATATGATTACTCAAAAAATTACACCCTATTTGTGGGTAGAGAAAGATGCCAAAGCTGTTGCAGATTACTACTTATCCATTTTTAAAGATGGTAAGCTCAAAGATTTTCGCAAGTTCGAAAGTGGCGAAAGTGGAAATGATGCAGGAATAGAAACAGCTGTAATTGAAATAGCAGGAATGGAGTTTAGTATATTGGCAGCAGGCCCGCTATTCAAATTTAATGAAGCAGTTTCTTTTGTCATCAATACAAAAGACCAGGCTGAAACGGATTATTATTGGGAGGCTCTTACTGCTAATGGTGGCGAAGAAGGCTCTTGTGGATGGTGTAAAGATAAATATGGATTATCCTGGCAAGTTGTACCAACTGAATATTTTGAATTAATACATAGCGATGATCCTAAAGTGAGGGAAAAAGCAATGAAGAATACATTGAAGCAGAAAAAATTAATACTTTCCGAACTCAAATGAATTCCTTTTGTTGAAACCAATTTAAAATCTGAGACTACTTGCAGACTTTTTTTCTCACTGAAAAACCCTGATATAATCCACAACCATTCGCTGAGGAAAAACGGTAGTGTTATCAGGACTGCCAGCCCACTCACCACCAACAGCCACATTGAAAATAAAAAAAAATTTCTTTTTAAATTCTGTCAGTCCAATAGGAGTGATGTCAATA
>DAIQPD010000012.1:0-45987 GCA_036787535.1 Chryseolinea sp. | reverse complement strand
ACATCGACATTAGTGGATTGTCACATCAGCGACTAAAAACTGAAGGTACCTTTCAATGGCCTGTTCCACATGCCAATCATCCGGGTACACCACGACTATTTCAGAACTATTCTTTTTATACACCATCACGCAAAGCGAAATTCTTTTCGTTAGAAAATCCAGAAAATCTTTCGGAGCCACTTACAGAAGATTGCCCGTTAATTTTGACAACAGGTCGTATTCGCGATCAGTGGCATACCATGACGAAGACAGGTAAGGTAAATAAGCTTCGCCAGCACATTGACAAACCCTATTTAGAAATTCATCCTGATGATGCGCTAGTACGGAACATCAAAGAAGGAGATGTAGTGACCATAGAAAATATACGCGGTGATGTTCGTGTATGCGCAAAAGTCACAGACGATATTAAAAAGGGTGTTGTATTTCTTCCGATGCATTGGGGGAAAATTTTGACCGGAGATCATGCTCGTGCCAATAATCTGACGAGCAACATTGTGGATCCCATTTCAAAAGAACCCGATTTCAAATTCTCGGCAGTAGAGGTAACAAAGTTTGAAAAACCACAAGAGAAAATAATTATTGCCGGTGCGGGTGCGGCTGCTTATCGCTTTATTTGCTCTTACCGATCATTCAACCTGAATGATGACATACAGGTATTCTCAAAAGAAAAGTATCCATTCTATAATCGCGTTTTGTTGCCTGAATATGTAAATGCATCTCTATCATGGGATAGGTTACAAAAATTTCAGACCGGAGAATTTGAAGCACTCAATGTTACCTTAAATGTAGAAACTGAAATTGTAGAGATAAACCGAAACGAGAAATATGTTGTTGATAAACGTGGAGACAAGCATACCTACGATAAATTAATTCTGGCGACCGGAACACGTGGATTCTTACCAAAAGATGCACCCGCTCATTTGCCCGGAATATTTACCATGCGCACTCGCCAGGATGCAGATACCTTAAAAAATTTCCTGCAACCCGGTGGAAATGTATTGATCATTGGTGGCGGCTTACTGGGTATTGAACTTGCCAATTCGCTAAATGAAATAAACGTAAACGTTTCAATCCTTCAACTGGGTAGCCGCTTGATGGAACGTCAGATTGATAACTTGGGTGGCGAGCTTTTGCTTGACTTTATTGAAGAAAAAAAAATAACCGTTTACATGAACGATCAGGTTCATGTTGTGGAGCCGTCAAAAACAAAAGGAAGACTCTCCGCTAAATTAAGAAGTGGAAAAATTTTAGAAGCGGATGCCATTGTCTATGCAATAGGTACCCGACCCAATATAGAATTTGCTCAAGAAAGCGGACTCGAATCGTCTCGTGGAATTCTAGTGAACGATTACATGCAGACCAGTGACCCGGATGTTTTTGCCATTGGTGAAATTGCTGAACACAACGGCAACATACTGGGCATAACGGCAGCGGCTGAAAAGCAAGCCGATGTATTGGCGTGTTTCATTCATGGCGATCTTCAAAGTCTGTATGATGGTGCCGTACCAATGAACATCTTAAAACTTTCCGGTCTTGATCTTTGCTCAATCGGAATTGCCGAAATACCTGTTAACAGTGTTGGCTACGATGAAATTTTGTTCATTGATAAGTCGATGCGGTATTACAAGAAATGTATTATTAAAGACGATCGATTGGTTGGAGCAATTTTAATTGGCGATAAAAGTGAATTTGCTGAATTCAAATCGCTTATTGAAAATAAAATCGAATTGTCTGAAAGAAGAATGCAACTTCTTCGTTCCGGAAAAAAAGCTGAACCTGTTATTGGCAAGTTGGTATGCTCTTGCAATCAAGTAGGCGAAGGTAACTTGCAAAAACTAATTGATGGGGGTTGCACAACCTTAAAAGATCTTTGTCAAACCTCTGGTGCTGGATTGGGTTGTGGGAGTTGTAAACCGGAGATACAGCAGATGCTGAGACAGACCGTTAATAGTTAACGGTTAATCGTTAATCGTATGACGATGAAAAATTAACGTAATTTTAGGAATGAAATATATCATAAGGTATTAAAATTTAAAGCACGGTTAACGATTAACCAATAACGGATAACGGCTAAAGAATGGACAAGCAAAGAAAAAGTGATCTGATACGTGCGTTTGTTAAAGGTGGATTTCTTTCACCGGCTGATTTGCTGAAGATAATGGAAATTTCCAAAAGTCTTGGAAACAAGTATGTGCTGTTTGGGTCGCGTCAGGATATTATGTTTCCTTCGAATGATGCTGATGAAATTGAATTAGAAAAAGCATTTCACTCTATTAGTATTGACTATGAATTAGGTAGCGATCAATCTGTTTATCAAAATATTGTAAGTTCCTACGCTGTGGTAAACGTGGTTGAAACGACCAACTGGCTCAAGGAAGATTCGTACAACCTGGTGATTGATAGCTTTGAGCACAAGCCAAAAATAAAAATCAATATTGTTGATCCGGTGCAAAGTTTAGTTCCATTGTTTACAGGCGAACTTAACTTCATCGCCTCAAAAGAAGAAAATTATTGGTATCTCTACGTTCGTGATCCGCGAAAGGGAAATGTGGTTGAGTGCTGGCCACGCCTCATCTTCGGACAAGACATCTCAAAAATTGCCAAAGAGTTAGAAACTATTTTTCTACAATACCTTCCGTTTACAACAGAAGAACTCTACATGGTATTGAAGAACAATAACATTCGCATCAACTACAAACCCATTGTTGAGAAGTTAAAATTTCCAGAGATCAACTTTCCGTATTATGAAGGGCTTAATGCCATGCGCAATAATCAATACTGGCTTGGCTTGTATTGGCGCAACAATCAGTATGATATTGATTTTCTGAGTGCAGCATGTCGTTTGTGTCAGGAAACCAACATCGGAAAAATCAACATCATTCCCTGGAAGGCTTTTATTGTTAAAGGTATCAAAGCTACGGATCGGCTTCGATGGGAAAAGATGATGGGAAAATTTGGGATCAATGAAAGACATTCTTCCCTTGAACTGAATTGGCATTTACCGGTAATCAATCCAGAGGCACTGGAACTCAAACGTTTTCTTGTACGCGAATTAGATCAACAAGACATTAGTACGCATGGCTTAACCTTTACGATTAAGACAACCCGGGAAATGTTTTTATTTACGGCTATAGTCATAGAGAAGAACAGCGCAACCGATCTCAAGCCTGGTGATCATTATACTCTTCAATACGCAAAGAATTTCAATCCAAACAACATCGTTTACCTTACCTATGCCCGGGGCGTAACAAAGGAAATGATTCCCACATTACTTATCGAGTTAAGTAAATTGTATTTCCGTCAGCTTAACCCTGAAAAGGAATTGGTAGAAGAGACAAAACGCGAAACACCACAAACCAGGTTAACAACAATTTATCAGTGCAGCAATTGCCTTACTCTATACGATCAACAATATGGCGATCCTATGGTGAATATTCCTGCAGGGACTTCTTTCGAAAATTTACCGGATACCTATCAATGTCATGTATGCGATAGTGCGAAGAAGTATTTCGTGTCAATGACCTAATTTCAAAATAAAAGATATTGAAATTATTTTCATGCAGTCGAGGTGAGATGATTCGAACATCCGACCCCCACGTCCCTAACGTGGTGCGCTAACCGGGCTGCGCTACACCTCGATAAATATTGATCGCAAGTTTAAGAATTGTGATTTAATCCGACAAAGAAGTTATTTCTTCTTATCCTTTTTCAATCCATTGAAAAACTTCGCCCAGTTAAACGGGTTCAGAAAAGGATTGGTAACAGGTTGGTAGCGGGAAGTCTGTGAACTCGCCCACTGATTTAAATAGTATCGTTGATTTTGATATCCATCCATGGGTGTGGACTTCATCATAAGGGCCATTAATTCGGCATTCAAATTTCTTGGATCAATTTGCCCATCTTCTAACGGAATGTTAAGGGCTAAAACGGCTTGCTTGAAAACCTCCTCTGTTGGGAATGGGAACACAATTACATCATCCAAAAAAGTTGTGTCTTGAGATAAGGTAATAATAATCGTTTGATACTCGATAGCATTTTCTGGCACAACATATTTTTGTTTTTGATATCCAACTGAACTGATAACAAGTTCATCACCCACCAAAACTGGCATTGAGAAAAATCCCATCGGGTTAGTAGTCTGGCCGCGTCCTGCTTTTGGAAGGTAAATGTGCACTCCTGGCAATTGGATAACACTGTCCGAATCCAGTTGTCCTAACACCACACCCGACAATTGGATAACACGCTTATTTTGCTGTGCAAATGCAGTTTGAATCGACCCAAAAACCGATATGGTTATAATAAAAAGAGCGATTATGTGTAAACGGCTGGACTTCACTTTATTCTTTTTATGTGATTTTCAAATATAGATATAAGCCCTACACCAGCCTAATTTAT
Source organism: Chryseolinea sp. (assembly GCA_036787535.1). Lineage (GTDB taxonomy): Bacteria > Bacteroidota > Bacteroidia > Cytophagales > Cyclobacteriaceae > Chryseolinea. Next base: position 41,592 of record DAIQPD010000012.1, on the reverse strand, counting down.
ATACCTTTACCGGCAGAGCTATGACGTTACATGAGGCTTAAAAGTTTTAATCTAACATTCGGATCGCAGATTTTTAAAGCATGCGCAGATGAATCCCGCCTGCGGATTTTAAGCCTTATTGTGATGAATGGCGAAATGTGCATTTCTGATCTCGAAAAAATACTGGATTTTACTCAGGCTAAAACTTCGCGACATCTGATCTACCTTAAAAATTCAGGCATTCTGACTTTCAGACGCTATAACAACTGGGTGTTCTATCAGGTAAAAGATGAAGCCGAAGATATCATCCGTCAGATCTTTCAATTTATAAGCAAAGACCAGCAACTTCAAAAGGATCGGCAAGTGTATCAGACTTTATTTACCAATCGCGAGTTGGCTGTGACGAATGTGCAGGTTCAACAGTGGTTGAAAAAAGTTTGAGGTTTCAGGTTCAAGGTTCAAAGTTTCTAATAGTTAACATGTCCAACAACGAACAACTAATAATCCCCAATCTAAAGTCTAACGTCTAGTAACTAATGTCAACAAAAAAGTATTCGTGCATCTTCTTCGATCTTGATCATACCTTATGGGATTTTGAAACCAACTCGAGACAAACGCTGGAAGAATTGTATGCTCAATATGATCTACATAAAAAAGGAGTAACGGATTTTAATTCTTTTCATGTTCGCTTTAAAGAAGTGAATTCAGTATTGTGGGAATTATATGATAATGGTAAAATTGACAGCATCATCATTCGCAAAGAACGTTTCAAACAGATACTAGAAACCTTCAATGCGTATGAAGAGAAATTAAGTCAGGAAATTTCACATGATTATTTGATGACATGTCCTAAAAAAGGAAATTTAATGCCCGGTGCAATTAACGTCTTGGAATATTTAAAAGATCGTTCGTATAACCTAAGTGTGATAACCAACGGTTTCGAAGAAATCCAACATTTAAAATTGGCCTCCGGAAAACTTGAATCGTATTTCGATCACATCATTACTTCACAAAAAACCGGGCACCGAAAGCCGGCACCAGAAATTTTTAAGTATGCACTTCAAGCTCACAATATTCAACATCATGAAGCAGCCATGATTGGCGATAATTTAATTGCGGATATTGTGGGTGCACGGAATGCAGGCATTGACCCTGTCTATTATAATCCGGATAGCATTCCACATAACGAGACGCTGCATCATGAAATTTCCAATTTAGAAGAGCTTCTGCAAATTCTTTGATTTCAATTACCTTTACGACCCAATCATTTTAAAGCATTAACCTAAACTGATTATATTTTATGGCAAATGGATTTTTTAACGTTCCGCTCCCGAAAAACGAAACGGTTCTTAGCTACGCACCGGGCACAAAAGAACGGACGGCATTAAAGAAAGCAATTGAAGAAATGCGCGCTCAGGTTCTGGATATACCCATGTATATTGGTGGTGATGAAGTACGCTCCGGAAAAACAAAACGCCTTTCACCTCCACACGATCATCAGCATACCTTAGCCAATTTTCATGAAGGGGATGCTTCGCATGTTGAACAAGCCATCAACGCAGCATTGGGTGTAAAAGAATTGTGGGCCGGATTAAGCTGGGAAAACCGTGCAAGTATTTTCTTAAAAGCGGCTGATCTTCTTGCAGGTCCGTATCGTTATAAAATTAATGCAGCAACCATGCTTGGCCAATCAAAGAGTCCGTATCAGGCAGAGATTGATTCAGCGTGTGAGTTAATCGACTTCCTGCGATTCAATGTGTTTTACATGTCGCAGATTTACCACGAACAACCTGAGTCATCGCCAGGGGTTTGGAATCGACTTGAATACAGGCCGCTAGAAGGATTTACCTTTGCCCTTACTCCTTTCAACTTTACTGCGATTGCCGGAAACTTACCAACCAGTATGGCAATGATGGGTAACACCGTTGTATGGAAACCAGCAAACACACAGGTCTATTCTGCGAACGTTATCATGCAAGTATTAAAAGAAGCGGGGCTTCCGGATGGCGTAATTAATCTTGTGTATGTAGATGGGCCAACTGCAGGAGAGGTAATTTTTAATCACAAAGATTTTGCAGGTATTCATTTCACCGGAAGCACTGGTGTGTTTCAAGGTATGTGGAAAACCATTGGCGTGAACATTCAGAAGTATAAATCATATCCCCGCATTGTTGGTGAAACCGGTGGTAAAGATTTTATCATGGTGCACAAGAGTGCTGATGCTAAACAAGTTTCTACAGCCATGACGCGTGGAGCTTTTGAATATCAGGGACAAAAATGCTCGGCTGCTTCGCGCTGTTATATTCCATCAAACTTGTGGGATGATGTGAAAAAATATTTGTTGGAAGATTTAAAATCGTTTAAGGTTGGTGGCACGGAAGATTTTGGAAACTTTTTCAATGCTGTGATTGACGAGAAAGCGTTCAATTCCATTACCGGATACATTGAAAAGGCAAGACAAAATCCATTGAATGAAATTATTGCCGGAGGAAAGTATGATAAATCGAAAGGCTATTTCATTGAACCCACAGTAATCGTTTCGAAAGATCCGTCATCGCTCACCATGTGCGAAGAGATTTTCGGACCTGTGCTTACTGTTTATGTTTATCATGAAGAAAATTTTGAAGACACTTTAACGCTTGTTGATAGTACATCACCTTATGCCCTTACTGGATCGATCATTTCTAAAGACCGATATGCGATTGAAATGGCAACCAAAAAACTTACCAATGCTGCAGGTAATTTTTATATCAATGACAAACCAACAGGCGCTGTCGTAGGGCAACAACCATTTGGTGGTGCCAGAGGATCGGGCACAAATGATAAAGCGGGGGCGAAAGTAAATCTACTTCGCTGGGTCTCCATGCGAACCATTAAAGAAACTTTTGTAACACCTACCGATTATCGATATCCATTCTTGGATAAAGAATAGCATTGGATAAAATAAACAAAGCCCCCGATTCAAGATTTGAACTGGGGGCTTTTCATTTAGAACAACTTCACTTTCGTATTGTTAAACTGATCACGCTTAAAAAATCAACAGTGCTTCTTCCTCAATTAACTTGAGAAGGTTCAGCTTCCTTATACCAATTTATCTTTCGCGAGAAATACATTACGAGCCCGATAATTAAAAAGAGACCAATACTTCCCAACAATAAGGAATAGTCTTGTTGCAGTATGATCACAAATATAAAGGCATAAAAAATCACAAGAAGAGTTGAGAATAAGAACGATAACTTTCTGGTTCGAAGAAAAGTTGTTGAGTACAATCCGATCAGTATAACCGTTGCCAATGATGAAATAATATAGGAAATATCATAACCGAGATGTTCAGAGAAACTTAGCAACAGAGAATAGTAGATAATGAGTGCCGCCCCAATCAAAATGTATTGGAATGGATGGATCCTGATTTTTTGTGTGATCTCAACAAGAAAGAGCGAAACAAAAGTTAATAATATAATGAGTGCAGCATATTTAGAAGTGCGCGAGCTTTTTTGATATTGATCTACAGGTGGTAACAATTTCATACCAAACTCGGAGCCGCTGAGGGTTTGTTCATTACCTTTCCATTGCTGCGAGAACGGACGATTATAATGAAGTACTTTCCAAGAAGCAGTGAATCCAGCCTCCGTAATTTCACTTGGATCAGGAAGAAACTCACCATCAAAACTCGGGTTATTCCAGGTACTCGATAATTTAACAGTTGTTGTTTTGCCAGCAGGAACAAAATCCAAACGCTTGCTTCCTTTCAGATTTAATGTAATAGAAACTTCTTTCTTAAAACTGTCTTTGTTTTCCCAATTGAGTTTGGTCATAATTCCATTGCTGGAATAGGGTGAGTTTGTTTTGACATTTTCTGAATACAGTACTGCTGCTTCATCTTCATAATTCCTGGAAGCAATTCCCAGATTGTTTGATGGCTCTGTATTAAAGGGTTTTCCTCCCACTAAGAAAGTAGGATTATCACTAATACCTCTCAGATCTGTAATACCAAAAATCATGTAAGCATCTTTCCATTGAACCGTTTCTTCTGGTATGGATAGTGCTTTAAAATCTGGCTGTTGAAATTCGGATTTTATTTGAAGGCCTGATTCGTATACAACCACATCAAAAATTCCGCGATGACGGGTTTCTGGTTTTACATCTCCTGCAATGGAAAGATCTTCTGGCAGGAAGAATGCTTTTTCAATGTGCTCTCTAATTTCGGTTCCGTCTTTTCCCCGGTCAATAATTTCTTGCTTGATGTAGGGGATCACCAATACTGGTCCGGTCAAAGTTTGACTTCCCGACCATTTGTCGGTCACCTCACGTATTACTTCTTCTGATCGTTGCTGACGTTCGTCAATCAGATCTTTAATCGCGGCTGATGGAATGAGCAAAATGAGAATCAGAAAGCCAATCGATATGAGTTTTATCATGATCGATTCCTTAATCCATTGATTTAAGCGCTCAAAGATGTTGAGAACAGGTTGTGTTGTTTCCATATTTATAGTTTAATTAAAAGTACTTTCAATTCAAAAGTTAATAGATAAAAAATTTTATTTTTGTTGTTTCACCAAAGCCTCCAATGCATCCAGGTGCTTTTTGAAAGCTGCTATACCTTTCGCGGTTGCTTTGTATTTTGTGTTTGGCTTACGCTCCACAAATGATTTGTTTATTGAAATGTATTTTTCTTTCTCCAATGCTTTCATGTGTGAAGCCAGATGTCCATCGGTTGAATTCAATAGTTCTTTCAGCGAATTGAAGTCATACGAATCATTCGATACCAACACCGACATAATTTGCAGTCGGGCGCGGTTTTCTAAAATCTTATCAAGGCTCTCGAAAATATTTTTCACCGATCGTATTTATTATGCATGATTGTTCCGTAGACAACATGCAAAATTCCAAAACCCATTACCCAAAAAATTAATCCATAGCCAGGAAATAGAGCAGAGACTAATCCCAAAACAATTTCACAAAACCCAAGATAGCGTACTTCATCATACATATTAGCACTACCTTGAATCAAGGCCAATCCATAAAATATCAAACTCGCTGGTGCCGCTACACCAAAATGGCCGGTATATAAAAGAATAAGAATGAAAAAGCCGCCTGTAAATAATGGGATGCAAAGATTGATGAGCAATTTTTTAGTTGTGGCATTCCAAAGTTTCTCATTATACTTTCTGGCTTTGCGCGAGCTGAACAAAAAACCAGTTACAAGGGAAGCGGTGAGTACGACTATTGCAATCAGTGTGAGCTGAGATAACGTTTCAGCATCATTGATAGAATACACGCGCTGATTAAAAGGTGAAATGGGATAATGCACCATAAAGTAGGCTGCAATGGCTCCCAGTATAGCGTAGATGCCTGACAATACTCCTGACATTCCGCTGAGGGAAATGAATTTAACCGACCGTTCCATCATGTTACGGATGGAGGCAAGATCTTTTTCGTATTCGGGAATTTCTTTCATTAAAAAGTACTTTGAAATACAAAGCTAATGAATGGACTATTATCTGCAAGAGTTTCTCCAAAAAATAAAGAAATTAGAAAATGTGAGAAGGGTAATAAAACGGATACTGACCTACTTTACCTTTAACAGATCGGCTATTATTCTATATATAGCTGTATTTTGATACACTCCCCTGAAGTTCTCAGACCCAGGACCGTATGAAAAAACAGGAACCATTACTGCAGTATGATCATTCGTGCTAAAATTTCCGTGAACATAGCCTTTTGAAATATTCCCATCCAATAAGGTAAGCCCACCGGTTTCATGATCGGCCGTAATGATGAGTAGTGTTTCGCCATTTTGGTCTACGAACTTCATTGCTTCACCAACGGCCTGATCAAAATCGAGTACTTCGCGTACAACATATTCCATATTGTTATTGTGGCCACCATAGTCTATTTGGGCTCCTTCTGCCATGATAAAAAATGGGGCTGACTGTTTTTGAAATGTTGAAATACTTTTCAGCAATGACTTTGCAAGAAAATCATTCCGGCCATCCTTTTTGGATACTACGGCCGCATCATCGAGTACTACAAACTTTTGATTCTGAATACTGTCTATTGAATTGAATGACATAGAAACGGTGTAACCCTTTTGAATAAGATCGGTAGTCAAATTCCTACCGTCTTTACGATTCTTAAATGCGTATGTTCCACCTCCAATGAGAATGTCAATGCCGCTTGATATAAAATCACTTGCCATTGCTTCGCTTAAACTTCGCTCGGGTTGATGAGCATAAAATGAAGCGGGTGTTGCATCGGTAATGTCGCCAGTGGAGATGATAGCTGTTTTATAACCGCGTGGTCTAAGTTTTTCACTAATGGTAGGTAATGTATTACCTGATGAATCAACTCCAATGAAACGATTTTTTGTCTTAGTGCCAGTAGCCATTGCCGTAGCACCAGCAGCCGAATCAGTGATATAGCAATCAATGGGAGTTGTTACAGAAAAACCGATGTCTTTCAAATTAAAAATATTGAGATTGCCCAGATTAGCAGTATATCCACTGTATAATTGAGTCAATCCCATGCCATCACCAATCAATAGGATAATATTTTTTGGAGCTGATGATTTGGAGTATAAATACTTTGGCTGATAAACCGGATGAGTTCCATCGCTATGAAATGTGTTTTTTGACTTGCTCTTTATAAAATCCGATAACCTCAAAACATCGTCTGTTCCAATGATGTCCACATTCAATTTCATCCATGTTAACCATGTATTTGCAAAATCGGGTGCACCCCAGAATCTGATTTTCTTTTTCTTTGCATGTACTTCTTTAATGAGTGTGGTTAACTTTTTATGTTCGGATTGAACAAGCATCCCTTTACCATTCCATTTTGCATGATCGCTAAAACTTGTACTGATCATGCTGATGCGACTTAATTGTTCGTTGCTGTAGACAATACCCGGTCTTCCGTCAAAGTGTATAAAGTCAGGGAAGCTTTTCCATTGCGAGCGATCGGGAACATTGCCACTAACAGCAATCTCCAATGTTGAACATGAAAGTAATGTCGGATACTTATTCAATTGCTTCACCAATTCATTTAATGTGGAAATACCTTCTGTTTTCAGATCGACCATTAGTGTGAGCGAGTTGCTATGATTAGCATAAACAAATCCTTTGTGTGTTGTAATTTTTTGCTGTAGCGGTTTGAAGTAAAGTTCTTCTAGTGTTTTTCCTTCTTCTATTTCATCTGTGGTATGCGCTACCATTAACTGGTTTTTTTGCAGAAAAACATCAGCCTCAATAAAACCTACCTGTTGATAATATGCCGTGTAGAAAGGAATCGGATGAACATAATCATTGTGTGCAAAGATGGATGAAGAAGTATACTCTTGAGCAGACGATGTTATGAGAACAACACATGATACGATAAGTAATAATGTAAACTTTAACATGGATGAATAGTTTCAGGTTTGAAGTTCGAAGTTCTGTGCTTCAAGCTACCTACTTTACAATTGAGGTTGTGTAAAGAATACTTCCTTTAAAATCAATTACCTGAACAAGAATTTTGTCTGGCATGGCAGAGAATAGCATAAAACCATATTCGGAAACAGCAAACTCGCTGGCAGGTAACATTCTAACCGGAGTACGTTCTGACGCTGCACCTGAAATAAAATGGTTTACACTTTTGTTGGGCCCTGCTATGTGTTGAAGACTGTGTTCGTGTCCTGCCAGGTAAGCATCTACTTTATATCTATCAAACATGGGTTGTAGTGACCTTCGAATTGATCGGACATCATGATTTTCAGTCCTGCTTCCTCCTGTATACATAGGATGATGGCCTACAACAATTTTCCACTTAATGTTGGGAGATGGATTGGATAACAATTTTTCCAACCAGATTTTTTGAGCTGTGCTATCCTGATCATGAACAGCATGACCGTTTCCACTATAGTATCCTTTGATCAACGGACAGGTATCAATGAAGGCAATCAATACTTGTTGTGTTGTGTCATCGTTGAGAATAAATTTTTTAGAATAATACCGCGCAGGCATTTGCCATCTTCGACTGATTTTAGAATAAGCAACTTGAGCATCAGGGTTTGCACCATAATCATGATTACCTAATACCGGATGCCAATCCCACTGCAAAGAGAAAGCGGTGTAAATATCTTCATATGAATATTTCCAATGCGGATCGAATTCGCTAATGACGCCTTTGGGATAAAAATTATCGCCTGTTGCTATAATAAAATCAACACTTGCTTCAGCTGCCGTCTTTCCCATTTGTGTAGCCACTTCCCTTTGATGGTCTTCTCCATTTCTTCCCCAATCGCCCATCACAATAAAGTTAAGTGCCTGTGGATTTACCTGAAGTGTGGCCGTTGGTTTTGTTTGTGCATCACAATAGAATGAAAAAAGTAGTGAGAATAGAAAATAGAAAATAAGCTGAGATCGATTCATAGGTAATGGATTAATCGTCATCGGTGGACAGTCCACAGCTAAAACCGTAATTTCATTCTGTGGACTGCCGACCAATGACTGTTAACTAATTTTAGTATCCTTCATTTTGAACTAAGAAGCCGGGGGTTGCTGAGGCACCATCAATAGCGCTTTGCGGGATAGGGAAAAGTCTTTTCAACTTATTGTTGTCAGTTTTTTCTGTCCAGGTTCCTTCATACTTTCCAAAGCGAATCATATCACTTCTTCTCAACATCTCCCAGTAAAATTCAAAACCACGTTCACGATATAAAACATCAAGCGTTATTGCACTCAATGCAGGTGGTGTTAAAGCTCTTGCCGTTCTTGCAGCTCGTACCGCGTTTACATCGGACAAAGCTCCAGCGTCATCTCCCTTACGTAGTTTAGCCTCTGCACGCATCATATAAGCATCAGCCAGACGGATGATCACAATATCGGCTTCTCCTTTGTTTCTTCCTGAATCTGATTTTTTACTGAACTCATACTTTTCTACTCGATAACCATTGCTATATCCACTACCGGCAGGAGTAAAGTCAATTTCTTCCGTAAAGTTTACCAGACGTGTTTTATCTGCACGAGTAATGTTGCGCAGCTTGCCGATCTTATAGTTTATTCCATCATCACATCTTTTAAAGGGCTGACCATATGCTTCTGTAAGTAAACCATACTGTTGTCCTCTTAAAATGCCACGGTTGATTTCAAAATTTGCTCCAGCCATACAAGAGTCACCCGGTATAATTAAATTTTCTTTAAAGAAGCGTGCGTCTTTTGTTGCAGGATCATCTGCACCATACGCTTCTACCCAACTGTTATAAAAGTCAGGCGTTATGGCAGGCCCGTCTGTTCCGTTTGCTCGCGGAAATTCCGGAAGTGGAAACTGATCTCCCGATAAAGAAAAGTAGGCCATCCGATTGTGTCCATTTAATTCTGCGCGTTGATCAACCGCAAATATTAACTCTTTATTTGTATGGTTTTCATCATCAAAAATTTCAAAGTATTCAGGCGAGAACTGATATTGACTTGACGCAATAATCTTACTGCTGTATTCAATAACCTTATCCATGTCTTGTGTCGTGAAATCAAAATTATCTGCATACGGATCACGATAAACGGGAGCATTCAAATGCAATCGGGCGAGTAAACCCCACACAGCACCTTGCGTAATTCGGCCAGGGCCAGTTGTTGTTAGTACCTCATTTTCGATGGCGAGCAATTCATTCTTTATATATTCAACAGCCTCATTGCCGCGCAAAACCACAGACAACTCAGAAGGATTTTCTTTCACAAAGATTAACCCAAACAGATCGAGTGTCATTAATGAATAGTATGCTCTAAGTCCTCTTGCCTCAGCCTGATAAACTCTTGCCGTTTCACCTTCAATACGTGAGAGTTCATTGATAGCCGTTACCGAGCGAGAGATTCCTTGCGTAAGCGATTTCCAAACATCATTTAAGCGGACGTGCGAACTTGTATAGTTGTGTTTGTGCATGTCAATGTAAATACCATTATCTCCCCAATCAGTTCCGCCACGATAAGGTAGAATGGCCTCATCAGTAGAAATTTCCTGAAGGGCAAAGTAGGTAGTATGTTGAAACAATCCAGGTAAAATGGCATAAGCGGGCGCTAATGTTCCGTCAGCAATTTGATCCTTCGTTGCTCCTCCAGTAAAAGACTCATCTAACACATTTTCTTCAAGGTCTGTACAACCTTGTATTATTATCATGTTGACAAACAGTGCTAAGAGTATTATTTTCTTTTTCATAATTTGAAGTCGTTTAATTAAAATGATACATTCAAACCAAAGACAATGGTTCGTGCTTTAGGATAACTTTGATAATCGATACCGTATGATGTGACTCCATTCGAAGTTCTATCGGTATTTACTTCAGGATCGTATCCATCGTACTTGGTAACTACAAATACATTCTGACCTGTTACTGAAAGACGCAATGATCTTATCCAGTCTATTCCTAGTTTTTCAGGACTAAAATTATATCCAAGTGTAACGTTGTTCAAACGTAGAAAAGAACCATCCTTGAGATAGCGTGTAGATACAGAAGCCGGATTCGTAATAGATTCTTCCGGAAACTCAACAGCAACTGAAGTTGAGTTAAGTGATTTAGCTAATCGGGCTTTGTAAAAATTAGCATTGGCAGTATTGTCATAAATTTTATTACCTGATACTCCGTTAAAATTAAAATCAAGTGTAAATCCTTTATACCCTACATTCCCATAGAAGTTGTAAGTCTTGTTTGGTAATGCTGTTCCAGCAGCAACACGATCTTCGTCAGTTGCAAGTCCATCAGGTTTAGCATCTCTAAAAAGACTTAGTCCGTTCTCATCAATACCAATAAAGTCTTTCATGAAAAATGTACCGATGGGTTCACCGTTTACATATCCGTTGATGGTGGCCGAAGTTAATCCAGAACCAGAAGCGCCACCTGTAGTCAATAATGTAAATGGAGACTCCTCCACAATGTTATTTATGAATGTGATGTTACCACCCACTCCGTAAGAAAAATCGGTTGCATTTTTAAATTGATAATTTAATGCAAGCTCCACTCCTTTGTTTGTGATGGTCATATCATCTACGTTAATAAAGTAAGTACTGACGGGCTGAATCGGATCCGGCACCGTCACTTCCAGTAATATGTTCCCGGATGCTTTATTGAAGTAATCCACTGTTCCCGATAATGCTCCGTCAAGGAAAGCGAAGTCAAGGCCGATATCGGTTTGCGTTGAAGTTTCCCATTGAAGATCAGGATTGGCAACACGGGAGTAAGTAATACCAGCAGGATAGTTTGTTGTATTATCAAGCGGGTAGCTTGTTGATGCACTCACCGAGGTAGTAAAACGTGCCTGAGTTTGCTTTGATGGGAACTCTTGATTTCCGGTTTGCCCCCAGCCTGCGCGCAATTTCAAATTACTGATCGGTAGAGAAGCCATAAAAGGTTCTTCCGAAATTCTCCACCCAACGGAGAAAGAAGGGAATGTTCCATACTTATTATTCGATCCAAACTTGGAAGATCCATCAACACGTACAGTTGCTGTTAACAGGTATCGATCTTTAAAACCATAGTTGGCTCTTCCGAAGAACGATTGAAGTTCATTTTCAATAGCAGATCCGGATGGTGCATTGTCGGTTAAATCAAGCTCCTGACCAAGGCCAGGATTATACCGTGGCTCTATACCGTTGTCACTAAATTTATCAATGCCCCAGTGTCTGTTTTGTACAAAAATCTTTTGATACGAATGACCTGCCAGTACGGAGAAATTGTGATCTGTTTTATTGAAAGTATAAGTAAGATAGTTTTCAATCAAACTGTTTTTGTTGTTAACAAAATAAGAGTCGAGATCTCCATTTTGTTGTGGAGTTGTGCTGGGAAGCGATTGAATATCACGATCTGAACTTGAAATGTCCACCCCCAGATTCAATTTGTAAGTCAAACCTTCTATAATCTCGAAAGAGGGAGAAATATTTCCCATAATGCGGGTGGTGTTTGTTATATCATCATACAGCTTTAGTTGAGTAAGCGGATTGATAGCATCGGGGAAAATGGAAAGCTCTCCATTAGCATCGTAGGCTGGATAAGTTGGATTCAAACTCAAAACACTTCCTAAGACACTTTCGATGGGAGGTCGTTCACTAACGATATTGGCTACATTTAAATTCAGATCAACATTCAATCGGTCATTCAATAACTTTTGATTGATGTTAATGCGTGCAGAATATTTTTTTAGTTCGTTGTTTTTGAGAATACCTTCCTGATTCTGCATGCCGAGTGATGCATAGTATGTAAGCTTATCTGCACCACCACTAAAACCAAGATTGTAATTTTGAGTAAGGGCAGTACGCGTAATTTCTTTTTGCCAATTGGTTGAGCCTCCGAGGTCTGTTAGCACACCACCCACTTCAACAACTTTTTCCCGAAACTCATCAGCGCTGTAAATTGGTATTTCATTCGCCATTTTAGAAATACCAAAATTGGTGGAGAAGTCAATCGAAGAACGTCCTGATTTTCCTTTCTTGGTTGTAATCAATACAACACCATTAGCACCACGTGCCCCATAGATTGCTGTTGCAGAAGCATCTTTAAGCACATCCATAGATTCAATGTCTTGTGGGTTCAGAAAGTTTAATGGATTGATAGAGCCACCTGTACTTGAGTTGTCGAGTGCCATGCCATCAACCACAAACAATGGTGTGGTACCTGATCTAATGCTACCTTGTCCACGTATCGAAATGGATTGTGTACCTCCTGGCTCACCACTTGCCGAGGTTACATTTACTCCGGCAATCTTTCCTTGCAATAGTTGCTCAGGAGAATTGATTACCCCTTTATTGAACTCATCATTCTTTAGAGATCCAACGGCACCGGTTATGTCCTTTTTCTCTTGTGTTCCATAACCAACCACTACAATTTCAGAGAGTGTCTGTGAATCAAACGAGAGTTGGATACTGATTTCGGTTTGAGTTCCTACTTTTATTTCCTGACTTAAAGCACCAACAAAGCTAAAAACCAAAACCGTCTCGCCTGATGCAACCGATAAAGTATAACGACCTTCTGCATCGGTTACACTCCCATTGGCTGTTCCTTTCTCTAAAACGTTAACACCAGGAAGGGCTAATCCATCTTGATCTGTTACCTTACCACTTACAGTTCGAGCCTGAAGAAATTCCGTTGAAGATTTAAGTGTAGTAGAGAAATCTTTTGCTGCTACATTGTGTGGAGTAACCGCTAGAACAAATGAGGCCGCTAAAATAAATTGAAAGCACGTGAGTGTCCCCAATTTTCTTTTTACGAAGTACATGTAGTTTTTTTTCATACGCTTCAGTTTAGATTGAGTTTTTAGACTTGAGATTCATGGTTTATGAAGATTCTATTTTGAGTGCAAGTTTCTTCATTTAATAAAGTCTTAATTGACTACAAGCATTATGGTTTTATTATTAAATCATTTATTCAATCGAGTGCGTGTTGTTGTGTATTAACATTTTGTGTTCATTTTGTTTCGCTGTTTTCTTATTACCAAAAACAGTTTAGAGGGTTGTGAATGTGATGGGTACGATTTAGACAAAATTGTAAAGTCAAGTTTTATCCTAAACATATTTGATTCAAGTTCTGATTTCATCAGAGTCATCAAACACCTTGAATAAAAATGAAAGTGATTGACATTCGATCAAGAAGTGGGTACACACGGAATTCCGTCTACCTTATAAAGCAGAAGAAATTTTAAGATGACTGAAAAGGAATAGGTAAAGAACAGGCTTTAACAGTGGCTGCCTTACTAGTTACAACTACACATATTAAAACTATCAACTTGCGTAAGAACATACTGTAATCTTTAGTCAAAAGCTGATTTTTTTCAAATTGAGCTCCTTTTAGGTTCAATTGAAGCCTATAAAACCCGGATTACTCAATATTATTTGATAAAAATTCAGGCAGGTTTTGGAAAGTTTAGCCACAAGTCATTAATATTGCACTCCCAATTTTAACATTCCCCCTTAGCTCAGCTGGTTAGAGCATCTGACTGTTAATCAGAGGGTCTCTGGTTCAAGTCCAGAAGGGGGAGCAAGAGAAGCCACTTTAATGTGGCTTTCTTCGTTTATGAGCTATTGTGTTTACATTCTTTTTTCTGAAAAACTTTCAAGGTTTTATGTTGGTATGACCGAAAATCTTGATCAGAGAATTTTACATCATAATAATCCTATCCGTGATTTGAAGTTCACGGCCAAAGGAATTCCATGGAAAATATTTTTATCCATTCCATGTCATTCAAAGAATCATGCTTTAAAACTTGAAAGGCTTATCAAATCTAAAAAGAGCCGAATTTTTATTGAGAATTTAAAGAAGTATCCAGAGCTCATCGAGAAAACACTAAAGGCAGCATCTGACAGTTAATCAGCCCCGATAGCTATCGGGGCTGATTAAAGTCCAGAAGGGGGAGCAAGAGCCGCAGGCGCGGCTCTTTTTTTTTGTCTTTTCTCAATCTAGATCCAAACACAAATGGCTTCAAACTCAATATTGAGCCAAACCTGTTTGCTCGCAGCACCGTTAGAAAAACAAATTTCAATTCGGCATGAGGCTCCTCTTCATTTTTCTGATTATCACTTTTTCATTTTCATCATTTGCTCAACAGCCTTCAATCCTTGAGCCTCTTCGTATTTCAGACGGAGGTGTTTTTGGCTTCACCTTATCAAATGATGGGAAAGAAGCATTCTGGGTGAAGTCGTATGGAGGAAGAGATACCTTAATCATTATGCGTTCGTACAAACGAGATGAGGTATGGCAAAAACCAGCACCCGCATCTTTTTCTGGACATGCTGGTGTGTGGAAAGATATCGATCCGGTTTTTTCTCCAGACAATACTATTATTCTCTTTCAATCAAACAGACCTGTGGAAGGTAAGCCAGATAGAAAAGGTTTCGACATCTGGGCTGTGAAGAAAACAAAAACAGGATGGAGTGAAGCTTATCATCTTGGTGATTCTATCAATACAGATGCATCAGAATCATTTGCCTCGATGACGAACAATGGAAATATCTATTTTATGAAAGAAAATCCGAATGGTATAGGTTCATCTGATATTTACGTTTCAAAATATGTTAATAAACAATATAAAACTCCAGTTAACATTGGTGCACCAATCAATACAAGTTTCAGAGAATCTAACCCCTATATTTCACCGAAAGAAGATTACATTATTTACTTTTCAAGTGACTCCACAGGATTAGGTGAGGTCGATCTGTTTATCAGTTTTAGAAAGAAAGATCAGTGGAGTAAACCAAAATCATTGGGGGCACCAATCAATTCAGCAATCGGAGAGTTCTGTCCGTTCGTTCATCAAAAACAAAAACGACTTTATTTTTCTCGTACGGAGCAGAGACCGGGTGGAAGGAGAGTTGAAGATATTTATTCGTTTCCTTTTGATGTAGAAAAGTATAGGTGAGTATTTATCCTAATACTTCTCCTCCTCATTCGGGAAGGTATTTGCTTTTACATCGGCAACGTAATGACTTACGGCTTCCGTAATGATGGTATGCAAATCGGCATAGTGTCTTAAAAACCTCGGTTTAAATTCTTTATTGATACCCAACATATCCTGCATCACCAATACCTGTCCATCAGCATCTGCGCCAGCACCAATACCTATTGTCGGAATAGTAAGTGCTTTTGAAACACGACTCGCCAATTCGGCCGGTATTTTTTCCAATACAATACCGAAGCATCCACACGATTCTAAAAGTTTGGCATCGTCCATCAACTTCTGTGCTTCGGCTTCTTCTTTTGCACGAACCGAATACGTTCCAAATTTATAAATGGATTGAGGCGTTAATCCCAAATGTCCCATCAATGGAATACCTGCACTCAAAATGCGATCAACAGATTCTTTCACTTCACTCCCACCCTCCAACTTCACCGCATGTGCGCCAGATTCTTTCATAATGCGAATGGCCGAACGCAATGCTTCACTTGAATTACCCTGGTAGGTTCCGAAAGGTAAATCCACCACAACTAACGCACGATTCACTGCCCGCACAACTGAAGCAGCATGATAAATCATCTGATCCAATGTAATAGGTAATGTCGTTTCATGACCTGCCATTACATTCGATGCAGAATCACCAACCAAAATAATATCAACGCCAGCACCATCAATAATTTTAGCCATGCTAAAATCGTAAGCCGTGAGCATGGCAATCTTCTGCCCCCGGTTTTTCATTTCCTGCAGTTGGTGAGTAGTGATCTTTTTTAAATCCTTTTTATGGACAGACATTTTAGTTCAGGGTTCAAAGTTTCAAGTTTCGAGTCTAAAGTCTTGAGTCTAAAGTCGAACAACTAATTTTATCTACTTCAAATAGATCGCATTCTCTTTCCCCAGCACCACTTCAACATGGTCTTTAATGGTAGTGGAAAGTTCGTACCCGGTGTATTGAGGATAGATGGGAAAGAGCGTATGACTTCTATTGACTAACACCGCGGTTTCAATTTTCTTTACTTCAATATCGAGAAAAGGTTTAAGTCCGTATGCGAATGTTCTTCCTGTGTTTAGTACATCATCTACCAGTATAATGCATTTCTTTTTCAGCTCTTTCAAATCACAATCAAGCATTACATCACTTTGTTGAGGTGCAAGTTTATCCAGAATTACTTTAACAAGTTTAATTTGAATGGGTGAAATACTTTCTACTTCCTTCGCGAGGAGTTTAGCCAGTATGTAGCCCTGGCCATCAATGCCAGCAACTACAATGTGCTTCTCATTAAAATTATGCTCATACATCTCGAAGGCCATCCTTCTGATTTTTTGCTTCACCTGAGCACCTGCAAGAATCAATGTTTTTTCTGCAACCATAGTAGTTTCGAAGTACAAGGTATGAATTACCTGCCTACCGGCAGGCAGGCGAAGTACGATTATGTGTGTTTAAACAGCCTAAACTAAACAGGTAAAGGCAATGATTTGCTGTCTTTGAAAGTAGACAAGATCACCATCGACTGAAGGCTATCTACTACTTCAATATTCGAAACTTGGTCGAGCATTAATTGCTGATAAGCCGATATATCGGCTGATACAACTTTTAAAATAAAATCTCCAGCACCTGTGATGTGATGGCATTCTACTACCTCATTAATCTTATTGATGGCGGCAATGAACTTGTTAATGTTGTCCTTATTGTGACCTTTTAGGGTAACCATTACAAACGTACATACACCAATACCTACCGTAGATGGATCGATAACAGCATGATAACTTTTTATCACACCAGAAGCCTCGAGTTTATTTACACGCTCCAACGTTGGCGCAGGTGATAGCCCAATCTCTTTTGCTAATTGAGCATTCGTAATGTTTGAGTCTGCCTGGAGTATTTCCAGAATCTTACGATCAGTGTTGTCAAGTTTTATATTTTGCTTCATAATGAATAGGGGTTTCCAAATAAAATTTGGTCAAAAATAATATAAAAACTTAATTCTTCGGCTAGCCGGTGTTTAGAGTTACAGAAACAGGTTCAAAATCTTTGTATAAACGTCCCGAATTAGACCCAGCCGTCTGTGCTTAAAGGCAATTGATTGTATTTGGATAGCTGTTTCAGGCCTGTTTGTTCGCATCAGATTCTGTATTTTCGTAAAGGAATTGTCCGGGTTTTTCATATCCAATAAAAACCCTCCCCCCTCATTCTTAATAATATCTGAATCATCTCCAATCCCATTCTCCAGTAAAACCGGTAGTCCATTCGCCCAATACTCACCATCTTTTATGGGACAACAATATAGCCGGCAAGGTGCAGGCTTGATAGTCGAAAATGCAAAATCTGCAGCAGAAAGATAATGTGGAACAATATCGTTTGGTACTCTTGTCAGAAAGACTCTATCCATTGGTATATTAATTCGTATTAGATTTTCTTCAATATCATTGTGATCGTGACTAGAGAGAATAATCAGAAAAAAGCGTTCGCTAAAAAAACGAAAAGCCGCAGCAAATAAGCTGAAGGCTTCTTGATGATAATATATGTCTCCAAACTTCCCTACATATATACCCGTGATCATTTCGCTTGTGATACCAAGAGTCCTTCGGATTTGATTTCTCCGTTCATTATTGAATTGAAATCGCTCCAGTGAAATACCATTGGGCATGGTGAGTATTTTTTCTTTATCAACACCATCTTCTATTAATTTTGAGGTATAGTGAGTTGATACTGTTAATAGCGCACGGGCCATCACCTTTTGCCTCCATTCAAAAAAACGAAGAATAACATAACGAGGATCATATCTGCTCCAAACACCAGACTCCAACATATATGCTGCATGTGGTTCAAAGCACTCAACAACAAACGGAATACTTGTCTTTCTCCAAAGTAGATATCCAATCGCTCCTGCCAAAGGTGAATTGCATAGAATTCCAGTTACGTTGTTGGCTTCAACTTCTTTTAGTAAAAAAGATGGAAGATGGGTGAAGTCATAAAATTTAGCTGCCAAAACATTTTTGCCAGGTTGTGAAGAAAATTTAATGTGTCGGACTTTATTGATTTCAATATCGATAGGATTATCACCAGCGCGCTCGATGGAGCAAAAAAGAATAGTTTCAATTTCAGAAAATTCACTTAGAATGGTAAGGCGAGGAATAATTACTGATTGAGTTAAAATATCAGCAGATGACCAGTATCCAAGATAAAGTAAGATCATGAAGCTTCTTTCAGGATTTTAGCAATACGTTTTGAAGTGTTACCATCTCCATATGGATTTACTTTGTTGGCCATCTGACGGTAGTACTCAGAGTCGACCAATAAATTAAGAGCTTGCTGTACAATCTTTTTTGTGCTCGTGCCAACAAGAATAGCGGTGCCGCTGTCGACCCCTTCCATTCTTTCAGTGAATTCACGTAATACCAATACAGGTTTATTAAGGGTAGGAGCTTCTTCCTGAATTCCACCTGAATCAGTAAGTATGATGTACGACTTACTCATCAACCACAACAAGAAATCATAAGGTAGTGGATCTATCAAAATAATACCTTGGTGGTTTGATAAGTAGTGCTTTGCATTTTTTTGAATGTTAGGATTGAGATGAACCGGATATACGATTTGAAAGTCCGAACTCTTGTCAGCCAGCTCCACAAGAGCCTTGCAAATATTTTCAAAGGGTTCACCAAAACTTTCTCTGCGGTGACAGGTAACTAAAATGATTTTTCGGGAAAAATCAATGGACTTGAAAAAATTATAATATTGTGTTTGATCAGTATTTTCAATAATCTTTAACCCCAGTATCAAGGCATCAATGACCGAGTTGCCAACATTATATACACCCGTTGAAATTCCTTCATGATGAAGGTTATCTACTGCTAAGCTGGTCGGGCAAAGATGGCATTCAGCTAATTTTGAAATAACAACCCTGTTCATCTCTTCGGGATATGGAGATTGCATATTATTACTTCTCAAGCCAGCTTCTACATGCGCAATTTTAGCCTTGCCATAAAACGCAGCCATTGCGCCAGCCATTGCTGTAGTAGTATCACCTTGCACGATAACCCAATCGGGTTTAAAGTGTGGAAGAATGTCAGTAGATACTAATCTGATAATCTTAGCGGTAATATCAGACAAGGTCTGGTCGGGTTCCATGATGTTGAGATCATAGTCTGATTTGATTTTAAAAAACTGCATAACCTGATCCAACATTTCACGATGCTGCCCGGTTACACCAACCTTTACTTCAAATTCAGGATGAGTTTGAAACTCCTGAATTACGGGTGCCAGTTTAATAGCCTCTGGTCTTGTGCCCAGGAGAAAAAGTATTTTAGTCATAGATGGATAAAGGAGGGTGAGGCGTGTTTAAACCCGGCTTTAAAGCGAAGGTATAAATTCAAGTTGTAATTCAAGATGTGAGACAGGTAAAAACTAAATCTCCGGTTATTTTAGAAATTTCAATGCCAATCGAAAAATTCCGGATAAGCGAACGGCATTCTCTAGCGCACTAAATTTAATAGGTGGATGACCTCGTTCGAAAGTTTCTCGTTTGCTAATCAAATTCTGAATTTCTGTCATTAAAAATTTAGCCATTGCCTCTGTGTTTTGGTGATCAAAACATATAGAGGGGTAATTCTCCAAAATGTTCGAAGTAACACTAGCCTTCGGTGTTACCGCCATGATTTTGATCCCAGTCAAAAAATAATCCAACAATTTTGATGGAAAGAAAACCGCTCCATTAGAATTTGTTGGATTGTCAACAACCAATAAAATGTGTGCGCTTTGTTGAAGTTTCTTAGCGTTCGCATAAGATAATGCTCCAACATGATGAATGTTTGTAAACTTTGATTGTTCAAAAAATGCAGCATTTAAACGATCCATCGGACCTGCTACCTTTATTTCCAAGTACTGAAGCAAGGATGAATCTTTTTTCTTAATAAGATTCAGTACATCCTCCATAAAAAATAAAGATCGTTGCCCTGCAAGTCCTCCTGTGTAAACAATTTTTAATTTATCTCCAGCAGGTTTTGAAAGTGTTTCGATTTCTTCTGGATCGAAAACATTTGGAATAACTTCAAATTTACTTGCACTCGATGGATAGTAATTTGCGTAATGGCGAAGTGTTTCAGTTGTTGTGAATGTAACCTTGGTTGCTTGCTCAATGAGTGCGTGTTCGGACTTTAATTTCTTTTCAGACAAAGAACTTTCAAGTGGAGATAGTGCCCATGGATCACTGAAATGTAAAATCCATGGAACGTTGAAGTAACGGGCAAGCTTCATCGCCATAAATGCAGAACTAATGGGATTTGAACGTGAGTAAATTAAGTCAGGCTTTTGTTTCAGATTTCTGACAACCCGTCTCCATTGCCAATGGAATGTCATTTTACTATCCGGGAACATAAGTCCTTCCAGGCCGGCTTTACGAAGTAGAAAATTGGTCAGCTTCGATTCATATATTGGTATTTCAATTTTACTCTGATAACCAGAGTCTAAAGATTTCAAGGAATTATCAGCTGGCATAAACAAGGTAGGCATGCGACTGGTAACTATATCAAACTGAAAACCTTCTTCGCGCGAAAGGTATTTAAAGAACCTTGCCGTTTGAATGCACTCAGGATCATTTTTAGGAGGGAAGGCAATACTCACAAATAACAAATTGGTCATGCAGCAGTCTTACGTACGTTCAAAATTAAGTAAACATATTTGAATCATACACTGTACTTTTACGACCCATAGCATCAGACAAGAATTGTGCAATTCCTGAATAAAAACATTCTACTTATTTCTCCTGAAGAGTGGGGAACGAATATGGTTTCAAAGCACCATTATGCATTGGCATTGGCGAAATCAAACAATCTTGTGTTTTTTCTAAATCCACCCTCCTCAAGTTATGCTGAAATTGAAATAATATCAGGTCCAGAGAATATCCGTATAATTAATTATTCACCTTTTATTCGTGGTACAAATAACTTCAAGGGCAGGTTATTACCAATAGCTAACTTATTCAATGGAATTGATATTAAAAAAATCAAAAAAGCCATTGGATGTTCGATTGACATTGTTTGGAATTTTGATCCATACCGCTTCCAGAACTTTTCACTTTTTAAGCCGGCTCTTGGTATTTTTCATCCTGTTGACTTTATTCATCATCCTATTGACTTAACACCTGCGCGAACCTGCGATATTATATTCTCCGTGGCCAAACCTATTCTTGACTACTATGAATCCGTTAGTACACCACGGTTCTTTGTTAACCACGGACTCAGTCCGGTATTTTTAGAAGAGATGGAGGTTGAAGAAAAAAAAGAAGACGCTATTATACGTTGCGGATATGTAGGTAATCTGCTTTCGTTTGCTATTCACTATCAGAATTTTTTAAAGATTGTTGAAGAAAATAAATCGATAGAGTTTCATCTTATCGGTCCATATACTTCAAGTAATCTCGGAGTATACAAACCTTCGGATGAACTAAAAAAAATTTCGAGCCTTTCTAATGTAAAGCTCTATGGAGAAAAACCACCTCTGGAAGTAGCAAGGATAATTCGCAAGTTTGATTTATTCCTGGTTTGCTACGATCCTGAAAAAGTAGGTGCAATCGTTTCAAATAATCACAAGATTCTTGAATACCTCAGCACAGGAAAAACTGTTGTGTCCAGTTTCACGAGTACCTATGAAAACGAATCTTCCGATCTTTTAGAAATGGTGAAAAACAGCGAGAACTTACCTGCAAGGTTTAAAGAGACAATTCAAAAAATTACGCTATTAAATAGTTTACAACACCAGGCAAAAAGAAAAGCGTTTGCCTCGAATAACTCTTATGACAAGCATTTAAAGGAAATTGAATTCATTATAAAAAAATCGATTGTATTATAAATAAGAATATAAATTCTCTTTCAGTTCCTTGGGCGATGGGTACGAAATCAAAACAGCTTTATGGGGTCCTTTGAAAACAAACATTGAACCTGCAGCAACAGCAGACGCACCACCTTCTACAATTGCCTTTAAAAAATCGTTCGTTGAATTTGCACCTCCCAAAGCAACAACAGGAATGCTTATGGTTGATGATATCTCCTGAAGAACAACTAAGTCATACCCTTTACCCGTACCTTCTCTGTCAATGAATTGAACAATCAGCTCACCGGCACCCAACTCTTCGAGACGCTTGGCAAACGTGAGAGGATCAAGCCCTGTATTCTTCTTTCCATTTTCTGTAAAAACTCTATTTCGCTTTAGCCAGTCCTTCTTTATATCAACCGATACAACAACACTTTGAGAGCCATATTGATTTGCAAGATTGGTGATTAACGAAGGCTGGCTGATAGCACAAGCTCCAATAACTACCTTCTCAATCCCCAACGAAAAAAGTCGTTGAGCCTGCTCCATTGTATGAATGCCACCACCGTAAGCTAAAGGCATGAAACACTCACTCACCAGTTGTCCTATAAATTCAAAATCGGGTTCCTTTCTATTGAAGGCATCGATGTCTAACACTACTAACTCGTCAGCTCCTTTCTCGTTAAATATTTTTAAAGCATTGATGCCATCGCCAATATATTTTGGATTTTTAAACTGGATTGTTTTTACTAGTTGACGATTATGCAGGAGTAGAACAGGAATTACACGTACTCTTCTCATGGCTTCCAGGTGCTGAAGTTTCTCAAAATCTGCATGCCATAATGATGACTTTTTTCAGGATGGAATTGCATCGCTAAAATATTTTCCTTCTTCAATATTGTTGGGAAATCATACCCGTAGTGTGTTAACCCCAACACGTACTC
Organism: Chryseolinea sp.; assembly: GCA_036787535.1. Lineage (GTDB taxonomy): Bacteria > Bacteroidota > Bacteroidia > Cytophagales > Cyclobacteriaceae > Chryseolinea. Next base: position 18,454 of record DAIQPD010000012.1, on the reverse strand, counting down.
TTTGTCAGCAACCATGTGGTAGGAGTGAGCAAAATAAAACCGTGGAGGAATTTCCATTTCTTTAAAGTCAGTAATCTCATTAGCTGATTGAAAAATCACTTCGTTCCATCCCATGTGTGGTACTTTTAAGGAGTCCATCTTTTGGGCATTGAGTTTTACACAATATGCATCAATGAAACCAAGTCCTGGTCGGCTACCTTCTTCACTCCCACGTGTTAGTAGTTGAGCACCCAGGCATATTCCTAAAAGAGGTATTCCGGCTGCTGATCGTTCTTTCAGGATAGTCGGCAATTCAGTGTTCTCTAATTTCACCATGGCTGAATCGAAAGCTCCAATACCGGGCAATATTATTCTTTCGGCCTTCTCAACTTGTTGTGGATCTGCTGTGACAAAACTGCCAACACCAATTCGTTGCAACATGTTTTGAATCGATCCAAGATTCCCTACACCATAATCAATGATTGTGACCATTTTGTTTTTTCAATTGCCCCTTCAATGCTAACCAGAATGGCCTTGCAAGTTTCAGCACAGGATACCTGCTGTAAATGTCTGTTTCAATCTGATATTCGGAATGAGCTTTGGGTGGATCGCTCATTATTTTTTCAAACTCGGCTTTTGTTAATCCTAATTTTTTCAAAACAAAATCATAGTCTAAACGCAATAGCTCAGATTCATAGATTGGCTTTGTTAATTCAGTGAGTGCCTCCCCTCTTGTCAATTGTTTCGAACAAATGAGTGTTGCTAAATGCGCTCTTCTCTTATCAATTTTAAACTTCGTAGGTAGAATGTAGCCTTGATAGAAGCGTGTAAAAATAGATTCATAGTGTTTCCCTCCGTAATCCCTCCACCCAAGTTCAGCCATCATCTCCTGTTTGGCCTTGTCTTTATTGTACGGAATTAAATTTAACGGTGAAACAGAATGAATTCCTTTTAGATTTGCCATTACCCTCGTTCTCAGATCCAATAGTGGGTAGGTCCTAAAGGGTTTGCCCACAAATTCTTTTTGAATTGCCCGGATGTGAATATAATCGGCCTTGTGGTGTATCCAATGAGGAGGCAAAATTGCCTCGGTCACTACATTTGTTCCGCTCAAAATAAATTTAATATTTTCTTTCAGAGCAAGTCGATATAGAGTAGCTGTTATCGCATGATCGGTTACCATTTCAATATCGACTACTGACGCCTTCAAAAAAGCAACTTGAAGATCTCTGAACTCTTCCCATTGAATAACCAAGGTGTGTAAATCAAACCCAAGCGTTGCAATTGTTTTTTCAATATTGCTAACCGCCAATTCCGAGTTCCATCCATTGTCGAAATGCACAATTAAAGGCCTTAACCCCCAGTGCTTTGCCTGCAAAGCCAGATATGAACTATCAACACCTCCACTTAGTCCCAATAGAGAGTCATATCGCTTTCCTTCTCCAGCTTTCTTAATTTCTTCAATGGTGCTGGCCAACTTTACTGCTGCCATGTCTGCTGAAGGCACATGGTGTAACTCTTGCTGGCGGTAATCCAGGCAATAATTACAGATGCCATCATTATCAAAAACTATCGAGGGATCGTCAGTTGTATCTAAAACGCAGTGTGAGCAGGCAATTATTTTAGTAGACATATCTTATTGTGCTGTAAATTTACGCAAAAATGATCGAGCCTTTTACCGATCTACTAATTTGATTGTATGCTTCTTTCCATTGGAATGCCCGTATTTAATGACGCAGCATTTTTGCCTTCAGCATTAGACTCGCTCTTGAACCAATCTTTTAAGGATTTTGAGCTGATTATTTCAGATGATCAATCTACGGATGGCAGTGCTGATATATGTAAAGATTATGCCTTGCGTGACAATCGCATTAAATATATTCGTCAGTCTGAAAATATTGGCATATCGGCCAACATGAAATTTCTGTTAAACGAATCCGTTGGTAAATATTTTATGTGGGCAGCCAACGATGATGTTTGGGATATTGATTTTGTAGATGAGCTGGTTAATGCCTTAGAGAGTAATCAAACTGCCATTGTTGCATTTTGCCCCTACCTTTATATCAATGAAGCCACAGAAGTTATTCCGCCTGCAGCAATTCGTGCTTTTGACTATTCTGCCAATCGCGCTTACGAGCGTATCCAAAACCTTACTAAATTTTATGACGATGGTTTTGGTTACGGCATCTTTGTGCGAGAAAAAATTCTAGAGGTAGAATTTCCACGTTGGGTATGGCCGAATCAAAAATGTGCTTATAATAATATTTATCCTTCTTTATTTTTCTATCTCACCAAAGGAGATTTTTTACTCGTAGGATCAAAGCCCTTGTGGTTTAACCGGATTAAGAATAATCCGCATCACTCCATACCATACAGAGGTCACATGATTCCCTGCTATCTGGCTTTTGTAATTCGAAAAATCAATTTAGTACTTTGGTGTTTTGTTTGTGTACAGAGAGCGTCTGGTTCCATAGGGTTGTTAATCAATATACTGCCTTTATTATTTAGACGCTTCGCAGAAGATTGCTGGGTGGAGTTAAAAACTCAAATCCGAAATTACAAAGCGGGGATGGTTAAACTGTTTTAAGAATTTCTTTCCAAACGAAAAGGAAAAAATCAGAGAATATGAAGTACCTGATCGAACCCCACAAACACAATAGAGCGGTTGTAAAAGCTGTAATCTGAAGCATTTTTTTACCCGCATTTACCTTAAGCAAAAGAAAAATGATGGAAAGGATCAACCCATAGATCAAAGTATTCACAAGACAATAGGTAACGAAAAGAAAACCCGTACTCCAACCTAACCAATGTCCTGCTATGAAAACCAAAACCCGGACAATCAAAATACCTACCTGAATGAAGAAATACAAAGATCCTTTTCCCAATACAAAAAAGACAGAGTTAAGGGTAGTTGTGCATAAAAGCAAAATGTAATATAGTGCCATGATGCTGGCAAATAACCCTGCCGCTCGCCAGTTGCTTCCAAATGCAAAATCAAAAATTAGATCGCCAAAAACAGCAAGCATTGTGAATGCTGGAATACCGAAGAGTAAAAGTTTGTTTAATAATTTAAGTGATATCTCCTTGAAATACGATTCAGATTGATGAAAAGCCTCGGCCGATTTTTGAGCGAAAACATTGCCAACAGAATACCCAAGTAAGCGCATCGGAATCTCTAGCATACTGGAAGCAAAAGAGAAATAACCCGTAATGGTTGTTGAAATACTTGCGAACCAAAAGAGTGGTATTTGACTTGAAACCAGTCCGACATAACTACCAGGAAATACATACTTAGGATAGTCCTTAAACACTCTTGTGATACGAAGTACTTCAGAAAAAGGAACATTCATAACTTCCTTTATTCTTTTTAATACTTGTCGGTTAAAGGCGAGGAAGAGATTGGCCACTTTCAACGAAATGTCTCCGATAAGTAATCCAAAAAAATTACTTCCATAGTAAGAACCATAGCCAATTGTAATTCCTCTACTTAGCAAAGTGCCCAAAACTGAAGAACGTGTGTTTTTAATATTTCGTTTGTCGCGAATATTCCAGCTTCCGATAATCTGAAAAAGACCAAGCAGTAAAACAGAAGGGCCAATAACATGTAAGAGATAGCCTTGTTGTTTCAAATCAACCCACCGATTTATTTGCGAAAAGAAAATAATAATCAGAATGGTAATCGTGGCACTAAGTGTAATGACGAGAAGGAACGAAAGTTTGAGCAATGGAAAAAAATCCTTTTCTGATTTTGGTAATTGAAAGGCATCAATGTAACCCAATGTTAGAACAAGAGACAAATTCATAACCAGGGCATTAAGAGCAGCAAAGGTACCATACGCCTCTGGTGTATAGAGTCGGGCAATAATGGGTGTTAAAACTAGTTGGATGGCAAACGAAAAAAAATAACCCGAAAACGCAATCGCGGCCTGGTATAGAAATGATCCCCGATCAACCTGGTGAAAAGGATTTTTAAACTTCAAGGGTGGTTTTCATTTGAAATAATAGATCGAAGAAAATATTCTTTTGGAGCAGCAAAAAGGTTTTGGCTTTTATACACATCATCCGAATTTTGAGTAGGCTTACCCTCCTGCAACGCGAACACACGCCAATCCAAGGAATTGAAAAACTCTTCAAACGATTCTACTGTTGTATTTTGAAGTCTTTCAAATTGAATCAACCGCAAGTAACCTCCCTCGATTAATTCCGTAGCACCTTTTAATACTTCTAGATCATACCCTTCTGTATCAATTTTTATAAAGGCAGGTTTTAGACTCAATTTTCTTACCTCTTCATTCAAAGTTGTTAGTTCAACTGCAATTCGATTTGAACCAGGATGAACATTATTTACAATTTTATTAAGTGTGCTTGCTCCACCGAGATCTGAAAAATAAATCGTACCTGGGTTGGCCCCAACCGCTTTATGAATAAAGATAAATTTAGAGTCAAGATTGTTAAATGCAAAATTTTCTTTAGCACGTTCAATTGCATGGCTACCAGCATCGAAAAGTATTCCTCCATTAATCATATCAGCAAGAGCAAGGGTTCGGTTGCCGATATTGCAACCAACATCACAAACAAAATCACCGGGGTGAAGATGACTTCGGACGAATTGGAGTTCATAAAAATCAACATTGCGAGTCCAGATATTTACTTCACCTGCGTCATGATCTGGAAAAGGGTAAACAAAAGAACGAAACCCGTTTTCCAATTGTATGGTCCATCGCCTGTTGAAATACTTGTAAAGCAATTTCCATCGAAAGAAATTGATTAGAAACCTGAGTCTCCTGCCGGCATTGAGCGGTTCTTTAAGTATTTCAAAATATATTTGAGCAAGATTTTTTTTTAAACTATTCATTCTGTCCTATTAATCTCGGATTAAAAGCATTATGAAGTGCAAAGGTATCAATCCTTACTGGTATTGATACCTTTGTCAATAAAAAGTAAATCGCCTACACAGCCCGGAAAAGTATAATTAAAATTGAATTTCTAAGCCTTGAAAAAAATCCTGTTTATAGCCGCTCATCGAAAGGATCGGGCACCCAATCAAAGGTTCAGGTTTGAACAATATTTTGACTATCTGAAAAGTCAGGGATTTCAATGTGAATTATCTCCACTCATATCGGCTGCCGATGATAAAGTATTTTATCAGCCAGGACATTATTTTGCTAAAATTCTTATTGGTCTCAATGCGTGGAGAAAAAGGTTTGTAGATTCCATGAAGAGAAATGATTATGATATCATATTCATTGCCAGGGAGGCCATCATGACCGGATCAACTTTTTTTGAAAATCGATTTCGGAATTCAAGGGCTAAAATCGTTTATGACTTTGACGACTCTATTTGGATTGAGGTTGTGTCGCAGAACAATAAAGCCTTAGCTTGGTTAAAAGATGCGCAAAAAACCTCTCGCATCATTGCCATGGCTGATTTGGTTTTTGCTGGAAATTCGTTCTTGGCTAATTATGCGAAACAATTTAATTCAAAAGTTGTTATCGTTCCCACTACGATTGACACAGAACTTTATTATCCAAAGGCTTTGATTCAAAAAGAACGGGTAATAATTGGATGGAGTGGAAGTGTATCAACCCTCGAACATTTTGAGCATGCAATACCTGCGCTAATAAAAATAAAAGAAAAATTTGGAAGCGTTATTCAGTTTAAAGTAATCGGTGATGGAAATTATAAAAATGAAGAACTTGGAATTCAAGGGTTACCTTGGAAACATGATACTGAAATTTACGACTTGCAAGAAATTGATATTGGTATTATGCCATTGCCTGATAATGAATGGACATGGGGTAAATGTGGGTTGAAAGGCTTGCAATATATGGCCCTAGAGATTCCAACGATTATGTCTGCAGTTGGAGTTAACTTAAGCATTATCCAGGACGGGCATAATGGTTTTCTTGCCACTACCGAAGAGGAGTGGGTTCAAAAACTTTCCGTATTAATAGAGGACGGTGAACTTCGAAGTAAACTTGGTAAAGCCGGAAGGATAACCGTTGTTGAACATTATTCAGTGCAAAGTCAAAAAAATAAGTATCTCGAATATTTTCAAACACTCACGGTTCAATAACTTCAGCTTCCTCGTCTGTTTTGGTTTTTGAATGATACAAAATCAACACCATTGATACAAAGTAATACGGAAGTAATGGAATTTTGTAACGAGCCAAAGTTCCAAAATTATAGGTTGACACTCCAACGCCAAAAGCAAAAATCAAAGCAAAGGTGAGGCAGAAAATGGTTTCTGGTGAACTTAGATTTTTAAAAAAATCAAAGTTTGTTTTTCGAATGACGTACAGTGTAAAAAGAAGTGTTAACAGACTTTCAATTGCAGAAAAAAGCATTAACGGATTTCGTACTTCCCAAAGGTATGGGCGAAATAAAGAAACATTAACGGCAGATGGAGCAAGTTTTAAAATGCCGTTAATAGAACCATCTAAGTCTCCAAGCGTGTATCCAGAGCCTGCATTTTTTCCAGTCCAATAACGAATATCATAAGCCGTAACCCGAACCGTTTCAGCCAGTCTTTCCAACGAGTAAAGTGGATCATCCTCGACAAGTTTCTTGACTCCTAGGTAAGAGACATAGAGACAAAAGGATATAATTACTGGAACCAGCATCAGTTTGAGTATAGTTGAGCGTATTTTAAAAAAAGACCCTGAAAAAATCCAAAACATGGCTGCAATTAGAAAACTCATCAGGATGTAAATCTTTACAGAAAAGATTACATAAAAGGAAAAGATTAATAATATAAGAAAACCCAGGTGCGGCTTCCGCTCGATAAAAAGACGATCGATGCAATACGTAGCGATACCCAGAAAGGCCAGTGTAACTGTATCCTTAAGAATGCCGGAACCCCAGAAAATAATAGAAGGCACAAATAAACAGCTATAGGCTAATGCCTTGTGAATCTCAGGATATTTTTTGTAGAATGTCAAAAACATCATCCAGCCACCAATAAAACTCAATGTTGCAAATAATGCTGCTGTAGCACTATACGATGAGAATGTTAAGAGATCAAAAATCGTAGCAATTCGAATGATGAAAAAGGATTTTTGATCGTAAAAGTGCCAGATTTTTTCAGAAGATTCCCACATTCCAGGAGCAAGATTGCCATCCGAAAAAAGTAGTTTTAATCCTAAACTAGGTGATTTAACAAATGCATCCCATATTACCCTACTTCCATGAGTATGATATACAAAAGTATCACCGCCATCATAATAGAACTGATACAATAAGCCAAGGGCAATGGCACCTAGAAGTTTAACTGTTAAGGCAGGAATAAAGTACCTGCGCGTAACATCGTCAGCGAACCGGGCACGCACCATGTAAGCGATTACATAGATTAAAATGATGATAATCGGTGTTACAATTAAATCACGAAGTTCCATCTTGCATTATTGCTTTTGAAAAAACGCCTTTAGAGCATCGCCCTTTTGTGTGATATTCAACATCGTGTTGAGACTTGTCTTTATTACCCGAAAGATAATTCTATCTTCTGTCTTTTGGCGCAATGCTTCATCCACATTGACCGATTGAACTTTTGAGTTCTCTGAATGGGAGCTTGCTCTTAATCTGTTAATGGAAATACCGGTTGTGCTAATATTTATCTTCTTAAAATTATTTTTGCGAAATAAAGATGAAAGTGTTGGTACTGTGTAATAGCTTAAGTGCTCTGGATACTGAATCATATTCCATTTTGACTTAAGAATGTTTCTGGAAATGGAATTGAAATTGGGTGTAGTTACGTAAACAAGGCCTCCATTTCTTAAAATAGAAGAGAAGGAATTAAGTTCCTGATTTGGCGTATTGATATGTTCAATTACCTCAAAGGAAGTAATCACGTCAAAAAAATCGGGATTATAGTAATTTGGATTAAGCGGACTCATGGTCATTTGAATTCCTTTCCTTTCACAGACTTCAATCGCTTCTGGAGTAAACTCAGTGCCGAAAACATTCCACTCCCTTTTCTTAGCGGCTTCTAAAAAGAACCCATCGCCACATCCAACATCTATAATGTTGTTTGTTTTTCTGTACGGTTCAAATGCGTTCAGAAGTTCATCGTATCGCTTTAAGGTAATTTCTGAAATGGTATTAGCCCGTGGATACAATGCATAGTGTGCTTTTAATTCATCCGTAGTTGGTTTACGCTGACAAAAGACAAATGAGCATGATGAACATTTAACTAAATAGTCTTTCTCATATCCCGTTAAGGCTTGCAATGATGGTGAGCTACACAGAAGACAAGCATCAAACCGATCAAATGAATTCATGTCATTAATTTGCTTATGGCCCTTATTCTTTTCGAGTAATACAATCAATCCCCCTTCTCCAATTTCTTAAGTCTACGCCTGGCATCTTTATAGGCTTCATCTTTTTTGCCTGCTTTCTTCTTTACTTCATTGAAATACTTCTTTGCTTCTGTTTTGTTGCCTTGTTTCTCTGCAATTTCACCCAATGCAATGATAGAGTATAGGTAATATCCTGTATCGGTGGCACCAATCTTTTCGGCAAACTTCATACACATCAGATAATATTTTTTTGCATCATCATATTTTTTGCGGGCTTCGTAAATCTGTCCTAGAAAAAAAGCAGCATACCTTCCACTCGTAGCTTCATACCCTACCTGCCCACTATCAATTTTTGCAAGAATATTTTTACAGGTGGGCTCTGCTTCAACAAATCGTCCCTGGCTATACAGCATGCGTGCATAGTATCGATGGAAGTACGGATTGTGCGGATAGGTCTGAAATAAATAATCACTAATGCTGAACGCTCGTTGGGGATCATTCTCATAATCATTCAATATGCGCATTAACCAAACCATGGCTTCGGTACGCGTGTAAAAAGCATTGTACGAAACTTCTTTCAGTTGCTTTAGCCCAAGTGCCTGATCGCCCTTCGGGAAAAACCACATCACCGGTCGTAACGCTTTATAGTTTTCAGGAACCCAAACCGAAAAATAATTATAAAGTGCATCACCAAATAATAGTTCAGGACTTAAATTCTCCCTCTCCTTGCTTACTTCTAAGTAATTCATGGCGCTCTTTCCGGCCGATGCCGCTTTTGTCCACTGATTACGATCTCCGTCAGAATACAACCTACCTTTAAATCCGTAGGCGGCCGATAGAAAGAAGGCTGCCTCTGATTTATAGGGTGGATGATGCTTATATAAATTTTCGGCTACCATAATAGTCGAATCCATATACGCGAGAAAGGTATCATCGTGCGAAGTGTCTTTTGGATTGGGCATTATCTTCCACCACTCAATTAATCCCATTAAAAAATAAGGTAATGGGTGCCACTTATACTTTGCTTTGAGGTAGCGAAACTCAAAAACAGCATCATCAAACTTAAAATCATAGAGATCGTTCAGTGCCTTGGTACATTGCAGTTGAACAGTGAGATCAGAAAGTAGAATAATGGTCGTATCTTTTTTTACAGGCGCTTGTGCTGAAGCGTTAAAGCTGACGACTGATAGGAGGAAACCTAAAATCAAAAGTCGACAGTCCACCCTATAGCATTGAATATTCTTTGATATAAAAGACTTCTTAATTTGCATCATAAATTGAAATACCAACGACCACACATACCTTCATATTTTAATGAGCGAAACTAAGTCATTCTTTGCAGCCGACAAAAGGCTACTCTTTTTACTCCTTTGTTTGAGCACATTTCTACTACTCTATGTAAAAATCTTCTTTATAGAAAATGAGACTGCTGCTTTCGAGTTTCTTCAAGATCGGCCTGAAGGAACCATATTAAAGCTCATTAGTGCTTTAAAGTTCCTTTCTATTCCTTTCATATACCTATGGAAATTCACCGTAATCGCGTTTGTGATCTGGGTAGGTTGTTTCATGTTTGGCTATCGCGTTACCTATGTTCAATGCTGGGGGGTAGTAATTGGAGCCGAATACATCTTTCTTATCCCGGAAGTAGTCAAAATTTTCTGGTTTATGTTCGTAGTTATAGATCCGAATTATCATGACATCCGTGGTTTTTACCCACTGTCGCTCATGCACTTTTTTGATTATTATTCCATTGAAAAGCGATGGGCTTACCCACTCCGCGCGCTGAACCTGTTTGAAGTGGTATATTGGTTTCTGCTTGTGGAGGGAATCCATCACTTTGCCCGCAAAGACAAGAAATATGTATGGATTATAGTAGCCTGTTCTTATATACTCATTTTCTTTTTGTGGCTTTTGTTTTATGTCATCGTGTATAAATAGTCAACAGTCCACGGTCGACTGTCATCGGCCGTGGACTGCAGACGGTTAACTGTGGACTATCGACTAATTTCATTATTTTCGCGCCTGACTTTTCAAGCTAAATCAGAATCATGAATTTAAATTTTCAGAAGACGAATAATCTGGTAGGGTGGTTTGTATTTGTAGTAGCACTTGTTACCTACTGGCTTACCATGGAGGAAACCGCCAGCTATTGGGATTGTGGTGAATTTATCTCCGTTTCCTACAAACTGGAAGTACCTCATCCACCTGGAGCACCCCTGTTTTTGCTGATAGGAAGATTATTCTCATTTCTATCGTTTGGCGATGTAACCAAGGTTGCGTATTGGATAAACTTCAGCAGCGTATTAGCAAGTGCATTTACCTCCCTCTTCCTTTTTTGGTCTATTGTTCTTTTAGGCAAGAAATTATTGAAGGTTAAGTTTGAAGAACTTGAAGGCTCAAATTCCTGGATACTTTTTGGAGCTGGTTTGGTAGGCTCATTGGCCTATACCTTTTCTGACTCCGCCTGGTTCTCAGCGGTTGAAGCAGAAGTATATGCCATGTCATCTTTCTTCACTGCCATTGTAGTTTGGGCTATGTTGAAGTGGGATGTAATTGAAGAAGAATCAAGAGCAAACAGATGGCTGCTCTTTATTTTTTATATGATGGGACTTTCCATTGGTATTCACTTATTGAACCTTGTAACAATTCCTGCACTTGCGCTGATTTACTATTTCAAAAAATATAAGCCTACACCCTGGGGTGTTGTGGCGGCCATGATTGTGAGTTTGGGAATTATATTCTTTGTAAACGAAATAATCATTCCGGGCCTACCTTCCATTGCTGCCAGCTTTGAAGTGTTCTTCGTGAATAGCCTGAACTTACCTTTCGGATCGGGTGCGATTGTTTTCACTCTGATTGTACTGGGTGCTTTGATATGGGGAATTATGTATACCCAGAAAAATCAAAAAGTCATTTTCAATACTTTCCTAAATGCTACCGCCTTTATCTTAATTGGATATGCATCTTATGCGTTGGTAGTAATTCGTTCTTCTTACAATCCTCCAATCGATGAAAATGATCCTTCGGATGTAATGAGTTACGTGAGTTATCTAAAGCGTGAGCAGTATGGAAGTCGACCATTGTTGTATGGACCTTATTATACTTCGCAGGCTATTGACCAGGAAATGGGGTCACCAAACTATAGGAAAGGGAAAGATCGCTATGAGATAAGAGATCACAAGTATGAAGTTATTTATGAGCCAAACTCGCAAACTATTTTACCACGCCTGTATAGCACCGACCCGGATCACATTCGCATTTACCAGGAGAACTTAGGATTGAGAGAAGGTGAGAAACCTACCTTTAGCGACAACATCAAATTTATGGTACAGCATCAAATTGGATGGATGTACGTGCGTTACTTCTTCTTCAATTTTGCGGGTCGTGAAAGTGATATTCAAAATGCAGATTGGATGGGACCAAACCAGTGGTTTGAAAAAATCCCATCAGCCCTTGCTGAAAACAGAGGTAGAAATAATTTCTTTATGATTCCGTTTGTACTTGGTTTGATTGGTATGTTTTATCAATCGGTTCATAACACACGCAACTTTGTGGTAGTAACACTACTCTTCATTTTGATGGGTGTTGCATTAGTCATTTACCTTAACTCACCACCCACTGAACCACGCGAACGAGATTACATCTATGCTGGTTCGTATTATGCATTCTGTTTCTGGATTGGCTTCGCAGTAATCGCTATGGCTGATCTATTTAAAAAGTTCATAGGTAATGCAAAGACAGCCGCGATAGTCGCTACCTTAATTGGATTATCTGCACCCACATTGATGGCGAAAGAGGGTTGGGATGATCACAATAGGGCCAACCGATATTTCTCCGTTGACTCAGCTATAAACTACTTACAATCATGCGCACAAAACGCCATTCTGTTTACAGGTGGAGATAATGATACATTCCCTGTATGGTATGCACAAGAAGTAGAAGGTGTTCGTACCGATATGCGGGTAATTGTTTTGAGTTACTACAACACCGATTGGTACATTGACCAAACTACACGCAAGACATATACCTCAGAACCTTTTCCATATACACTCACCAAAGAGAATTACAAACAAAGTGGTTTAAATGACTATCTGCCCTACTATGCAAAAAGTGGCATCAAGCAAATGGATTTGAAAAAATTCCTTGAGCTTGTAAAGTCCGGCAATAAAGGTCTATTGCATCCGCTCTATGGTGGTGAACGTAATATGCTCCCTTCAAAAGAAATCATATTGCAGGTTGATGTCGATAAAGTAAGACGACTAAATATTGTACCGAAAGAAATGGATAGTCTAATTGTACCACAAATGCTACTTCGTGTAAAGGGCAACGGCTTAGAAAAGAAAGATCTTGCCTTGCTGGATGTGTTGGCTACAGCGGATTGGGATCGTCCTCTTTATGTAAATCAAACTTCACTTTCGCAATTCAATATAGACTTAAGCCGATATGTTGTGCAGGAAGGAAATGCATACCGCATACTCCCGGTTTTAAATCCTCGTCCGTTTAACCAATTAGAATTGGTGAATACTGAGGTAAGCATGGAGAACATGTTAAAGAAGTTTCAATTCAGAAATCTTGATGATCCTAAAGTGTATTACAATCAGGACTATCGCAATTTTGTGTTGAACCATCGCAGCAGTTTTAATACACTTGCAGAGTTCTTAATCTTGCAAGGTGATACCGCAAAAGCACGTGAAGTATTACTGGCATCCTTAAGCAAGATGCCCGACATTGGTGTGCCATATGATTACACTTCCGCTCAAAGCGTTGCCTTATTATTTGAAGTCGGTGAAAATGAAAAAGCGATAGAAATTGCCAATACCATGAGCAAACGCGCTGATGAACTTGCTGCCTATTACACGGGCAAGGGTGACTATGGCCGCGATACACAAGTGAGCATATTTACACTCGGAGAACTTCAGCGCACGCTTTATAAATATGGCGAATCAGATTTGGCAAAAAGCCTCGAAGAGAAATACGAAAAGTATGCTGGCCCATTACAAATGAGAATGAATCAATAAGTATTACCTATACCCGAAACAAAAAAACCATCGCTACTCAGGCGATGGTTTTTTTTGTAGAATTTCAGTATCAATACAAAGTTAAAGTCCCTTGACTTTAGGTTTGCGCTTGTTTATCTTTCCCTACCGTTGCCAATTTTTCCATTATCATTGTTCCGGATGCCATCATAGAAATTGTAACGAAACAAAAAGAAGGGTGGGGTACATAAAAGAATCACATAATTAGGCTCATCAATCAATGTCAAATAAGGTAGTTTGTATTTGTATCCCGATCTTTGGTCTGCTTCTTTTTTCCTGCAGCGCTGATAACAAAACAACTATTTCACAATCAACAATCCCATTTTCAAAAGAACTTTGGCAGGCACCTGATACCAATCTTATTCCTGCAACACCTGAAGGGAAATTAATTCGCTATGGTAGAGAGTTAATTGTTCATACATCAAAATACCTGGGGCCTAATGGAAAAGTCAAATCTATTTCCAATGGAATGAATTGTCAGAATTGCCATCTGAACGCAGGCACAAAACCATTTGGAAACAACTACGGATCAGTTGCATCTCTCTATCCAAGATTCAGAGCGCGATCAGGAACGGACGAATCCATTGAGAAGAGAGTGAACGATTGTTTAGAGCGAAGCTTAAATGGAGTTGCTCTTGAAAAGAGATCGAAAGAGTTACATGCTATTGTTGCTTATATAAAATGGATAGGAAGCAATGTAACGAAGGGAGAAAAGGCCTTAGGATCAGGATTAAAAGATATTGAATTTCTGGATCGTCCGTGTGATTCAACCAAGGGTCGTCTTCTATACCTTGCGAAGTGTACACAATGCCACGGAAAAAATGGTGAAGGTTCAACCACTTCTGGTTCGTCTGAATATACTTATCCTCCACTGTGGGGAATGAATAGTTTCAATCAGGGAGCTGGGTTGTTTCGGATTTCCACAATGGCGAAATACATTCATGCCAACATGCCTTTTGGTGCGCGATATGATTCAACTCTTCTTACGGTTGAAGAAGCATGGGACATTTCGGCTTATATAAACTCCAGACAGCGACCGTATAAAAATTTTTCCAACGACTGGCCAAAGATTGAGACAAAACCCTTCGATCATCCCTTTGGTCCGTTTGCAGATTCATTTCCGGAAACGCAACATAAATTCGGGCCCTTCCAGGAAATTATTGCTACAACAAAGTCGAAGTAATTTTATTGTGCCCCGTAAAGGGTGGCTTCTATAAATTCCATGAAAAAAAATTTTGATTTTACTTTGACTAAACCCATTCTTTGAAGTTGCTGATTCCAGTCCGGTAATTTGGAGGATTCAATTCCACAGGTTATTTGAAAGAACAGATACATTATTTTTAACAAGGTACGTTGCCACCATTTCTTTCCGTTAATAAAATCCGTTACCAACCACAAAGCATCTGATTTAATACCTTGTTGAATTTTTCGTACAACCGAATCTAGCGATGCATCGGTGAACAGGTCAAAATAAAAACTGGCAATCACTACATCAAACTTAATTTTAGATGGAATATCATTTTCTGTCCCATGAATAAAATGAACGCGGTTCGAATGCTTTGTTTTTTCTTTCGAAAGCTCCAGCATTTTTGAAGAGGCTTCTATGTACCAAACTTCACACTGAGGTTCTATTTTTAATAGATGAACTAGCAACCAACCTGTTCCGCCACCCAGAATTAAAACGCGCGATGTTGACTGAATTTCATTCAGAAAAAAAAGTTGCGCTTGCCGAGTTGATTTTCCAAAAACCATCCGGGCAAGCCCATCATAGACCTTTGCAATTTTATCAAATCCTCCACGTGCCATTTTTCTAACCCAATAGATGAGCTCACGCAAGTAAAGCAACTAGAGATTAAGCACCAATGCTTTCTTTTTTAATTAAGGTATCATCGGAAAAATTCGCGCTTCACAACAAGCATCTTAAAACTATTTTTCTTAGCGACTTACCTTCTTCACCCACACCTGTCCATCTTTTGTGTAGGCAACTAACATTTCTTGTGCACTCACACTGGCGAGAGCCGGAAACTCACCGCCACTGCTATCTACTACTGCTTTTGTTTCAATTTTGCTTGCGTCATCCAAAACGGTAAAAACAATAGTGCCTTTGCTTTCGTTATGCATACCACCATTGTGATCGTGTTCTGCTTCTTTGCCAGCTTCTTCCCAGACAAGAGCTGTTTCTTTTCCCCATGTAGTAAGTTGCGGATGATGAGCCGCTTCAGAAAGTAATTGACGTGGGTGGAAGTTATTTTCCTTGAGTTTAGATGAAGTATAGTAAAGTCCTGGAACGCCACCCGCGGTGTACCACACAATTCCAATTTTAGAATTGTCGCCACACATACTGGCACCAGTATGGGGACAGCCGGCAATAACCCAATTATCTTCACTGATTTTTTTTGCCGATGAAAAGGTATTTCCGTTGTCGGTAGTAGTAGCATGCACAAAATCACGAATCTGTCCTTTTAGTCCGTTATCAATATCGCGATACAGCACATGAAGCGTTTCATTTTGATCTACATACAGATCGGTTCGGCAACACTGACAAACCGTTTCTCCAATTTCCTTGTCGGTTTGAAAGCCTTCCTTATTTTTTGTCTTTGAAAAATACAACGAGCTTCCATCTTTGCCTCTTTGATTTCGGCCATCGAGCCACACGGCACACACTTCACCATCAGGTAATGTCGCCACGTCAAAGTAGCTATGACCAAATTCTTGGAGCGTATCGGTGTGAAGGTATTTTTCTTTTGTCCATGTTTTACCTTGATCAAAAGATTGTGCGTAAAAAATAGATCCGGCAAATCTATTTGTTTCAGTAGGGTGTTTGCGTTCGTATACCGCCACAAGGGTTCCATCTTTTTTGAACGCAATTTTGTTCATGCTCTCACCGTGCATATTGGTTCCTTTAGACGGAATTACCTTATCCTGATTTCCGAATGTTCCCAACTTACTGTTGTAAATAGAATAATACAGAAAGCTATTTTCCTTTTCACCGGCAGTCCAACAGAGCACGGTGTTTCCAAGATGATCTGAAGTATAGTAGGCATTACCCGATGGCATGTCTTGTACCGACATCACATCTGATATTTTAATTTCGTTCTTCGGATCAGTGTTAACCATGCCGAATATAGATGCGATATATAGAATGAGAATCTTCATACTTCCTTAATTATTTTTTTCCTGTAAAATTATACTGCACTCCAAAAACAAATGTGCGTGGTGGTGCTGGTGTATAAGTAGTGCGATTGGTTGTTGTATTGCCTCGCGTAGCATTGAAAGCATAGATTTCATCTGTTGCGTTCATTAAATTGGAAAATACCTCAATACGTTTCCATTGATATCCGACTCTAACATTCAATACGCTGATACCTGGAAGACCAAACACACCTTTGTCGTCATACTTTACTATGTTAACCTGATCCTGATACCACCAACTCATATGCTGCCACTCTACACCCAACCGCAGACCTTTAACATATTTAGGTTTGAAGATTACTTCACTGTTGGCAATCCAAGAAGGTGAACTCGGCATTATTTTTCCATTCACATCTTTTATTTCGTCAGAAGGTTTGGTGCTCAATACAAATTCTTCAAATCGATGCAAGGCATTCGTTCCGGCAAAGCGAATCATCCATTGTGAGTTGGGGCGATAGGTAGCACTATATTCAATTCCTTTATGCAATGTTTTACCAGCACTTTGATAGTCGGTTGAATTATCCGGTTGGCGAATGTTTAATAATTCATTTTTCCCAATCATTTGATACAGCGCTACATCAACATCCAGTGTGTTGTGAAAAAATGTTATCCAACCACCTACTTCATAATTTGTAAACTGTGCTGCTTTAAGATTGTAATAAAATTCTGCTGGATCAGTATTGGGCTTCTTTCTAAACACCGCGGTTAAACTGGGAGGAGAAAATCCCTGACTATAATTAGCGTACACACCAACGAAGGGTTTTATTTGATACGTTGCCCCAACCTTAGGTGTAAATTGCTGATATGATTTTTTTCCTGAAGTAGAATCTAAAAAGTTTGTATAGTTAAAACTCATATCATCAAATCGTCCACCAATGGTAATGGTTAATTTTTTGATGGGCTTTACTTCTGCTTGAAGATAGACTGCTGTATTAACCAAATCGGCATTGTAGTTTGCTAGTTTTATATCCGGGCGTTCTTCTTTAATGGTATAGTTCTCTACTGATTTTCCATCAGGTCGAAGAATGGCATTTAGATCAACCTGATAGGCATCGTAAGTAACAGGTGAATAATCAAGACTGACACCGCCCACCAGTTTTGTTCGAATCGGTTTAATCTCGGCAGTGTGTTGCAGAATAAATGCTGTGCTGGTAAAACTGTTGTCATTCACTTCTCCGGTTGCAGTTGTTTGTCCTGTTTTCCATTTAATACCATACGCTGGATTTTGCCCAATAGTATTATCACGATAAATAAGATGAAGCAAGGTATGGTTGTTCTCATTCCACTGATGATCCATGCTCAATCGCGTACGCAATGATTTTACTTTGCGATAGGTAAAGTCTGATGTGCTGATGTATGCTTGATTATAAAATGCAGTACTGTCTACACTCCCGGGTGTTTGAGAATAATAATCATTGTAAGAAGTGGCAAGCGTTACTTGTGTCTTCGCTGTCAATTGATAATCGAGCCGGGCATTGACGGAGTTCTTGTCATAGTCAGAATACGTCATCCAGCTATTCGTTTGTTTGGCATAGAATCCGCCAACAAAAACACCGAGCTTCTTTCCGAGTTTACCACCGGCACTATACTGCACTCGCTTGTATCCGAAATTATCAACTTGAATTCCAAGTCGCGCAGTCGGTACAGCCGTAGGTCGTTGCGAAATAAAATTAATAGCACCACCAACAGCCTCGGGACCGTAAAGGGAAGATGCCGGTCCTTTCACCACCTCAATGTTGGAGATTGAAAAAACATTCATTTCAATTAATGCATTGTGATTGAAGACACCCATTGGACGAAGTGGAATACCGTCCTCCATATATAAGTAATAGGCACTTGTTCCCATGGGTTGTCGGATAGACATGCCATGTTGCTCGTTGTTATAGTTTAACATTGCCACGCCTGGAACTTTGTTGATCAGTTCAGTTATGAGCGTTGGTTTGGCATCACTTA
>DAIQPD010000137.1:0-10875 GCA_036787535.1 Chryseolinea sp. | reverse complement strand
TCTACCACAATAATCTTAGCAGTTGTTAATTCGTCCAACATATCAGAGGCGTAGACTTCGCCACGTGATATAATATGAAGGATGCAATATTCTAAAATGCCCTTTCTCATTTGTACTTGTGTATTTTCAAGATTCATACATCCCGTGTTAAGTCAATCATGGAGCTATATACGGTAAAGTACTATGCATGGCCAAGTACTATTGAAAATATTCTGAATATTTTTAAGAAACGCTGTTTTTGGCTATATTTTAAGGATTAAATTTTTTGAAATGGGAAAATTCGTGCGTCTTCTTTTCAGTGTGCTTTGCATTTTTGGTTGTTCAACTTCGTCATCAAAGAAGAATGCACTTGTATTTCAGTCTGATTTTGGACTTAAAGACGGGGCGGTAGCGGCTATGAAAGGTGTTGCTTTTGGTGTTTCTGATAAACTCCGCCTGTTCGATATCACCCATGAAATACCTCCTTACAATATTTGGGAAGCTTCCTATCGATTGGATCAAACTGCAAAGTATTGGCCTGTAGGAACCGTTTTCGTTTCGGTTGTCGATCCTGGTGTTGGGTCTGAGCGTAAATCGGTTGTCCTAAAAACAAAGTCCGGTCATTATATAGTAACACCCGATAATGGAACCTTGACACTTGTGGCCGAACATTTAGGTATTGAAGAGATACGAGAGATTGATGAAGTCAAAAATCGCCTTTCCAATTCAGAGGAATCGTATACATTTCACGGGCGTGATGTATATGCTTATACAGGTGCCCGCCTTGCTGCAGGTGTTATTTCATTTGAGGAGGTGGGAAGTAAGCTGAGCAACGAAATAGTGGAACTCGATTATCAGAAACCTCTTTATGAAAACGGAGTAGTTCGTGGAAATATTCCTGTTCTGGACGTTCAGTACGGAAACATTTGGACGAACATTGATAAAGCTACGTTTTCAAAATTGAATGTTCAGGTTGGCGATTTGATTCATATTAAAATTTATAATCAGGATGAAATGGTGTTCAATGATGCATTGGTCTTTGCAACTACTTTTTCTGATGTTCCGGAAGGAAAGACAT
The DNA here is from genome assembly GCA_036787535.1 of Chryseolinea sp. Lineage (GTDB taxonomy): Bacteria > Bacteroidota > Bacteroidia > Cytophagales > Cyclobacteriaceae > Chryseolinea. The sequence goes on along the minus strand of DAIQPD010000137.1, from coordinate 9,818 downwards.
TAGGCTATTTGAATAGCTTGCTCAATTTTTCAGTTGGGATTAATCAGGGTAGTTTTGCCGATAGGTTTAAGATTAGTAGTGGTGAAGCCTGGAGTATGGAACTTATAAAGGAATAAATTGTATTACCTTATTCAACGTTTTTCTCGCTGATAAAATGGACTGAATTTTACCCTTTTTGATTACTTTTGCAGTTGGCCTTGTATCTAACCACGTGTGCTGACTGTTTGTTGATGAGATCGAAAATTTTCCTGGTCATTCTTTCCCTTTTTGCGGTAAACGCTCAGGCTCAAATGGGCAACGAGTGGATTAATTTCGGTCAGTCTTATTTTAAAATTCCGGTAGCAAAAGACGGAATTTATAAACTTACCTACCTTGATTTACAAACTGCTGGATTCCCGGTAGGTACAACCGATCCAAACAAAATTCAACTTTTTCATCGGGGAATTGAACAAGCCCTATATGTTGATGGCGCTAGTGATGGGCAGTTTAATCCGGTTGACTTCATTGAATTTTACGGACGGAAGAATGATGGTACTCTGGATTCTGAATTATATAGACCATCATTTGCCCAGCCTCATGCTTACTACAATTTATACAGTGACACCACGAGTTATTTTCTGACGGTAGGAACTTCAAATGGGAAACGAATGGTTGATTTTTTTGAAATCAATTCATCGGCTATCCCGAAGGAAACATATCACATCGATGAGAAATTAAAAATATTGACATCGGATTATTCTTCAGGAATTTTTTATGGAGCTGATGCGCAGAATACCTTCTTTGATGTGGGAGAAGGTTGGACTGACACTCAGATCACAACCGGTCTTTCGCGTGATTATACCTTTACAAATGTTTCGCTTGCTGTAACTTCTTCTCCGCCTCCGCAATTGGAAATGGTAATGGTTGGCAGAGGAAATATTCCTCATGCTGTGGAGGTTTATGTTGGCAATAGTTTTCGCTTGATTAATACGATTAGCTTTTCGGGGTATAGTGCTACAACATTTTCGCAGGCCATTGATTGGACTGATGTTGCTGCTGACGGAACACTTGTTGTTCGAATAAAAGTGGTTGGAGTAGGAGGTGCCCCAGACCGGATAAGCGTATCCTACCTAAGATTAAATTACGCACAGCAAACAGATGCGCAGGGATCAACCGAAAAAGTTTTCATGTTGAATGCAAACCCATCGGATAAATCGTATCTCGAAATCAGTAATGCAGTTAGTAACACGCGCTTGTTTGATATAACCAATCCTTCAAGCGTAGCACGAATAGGTACTACTTTAACAGCTACTTTAAATGCAGTAATACCTTCAACGAATACAAGAAGAAAAATTATTGCGACTTCTATTTTTACTGTGCCAGCCGTAAAGCCTGTTTCATTTCGACAGATTATACATTCACAACATAACTATATAATCATTAGTCACCCAACATTGCGAAAGGCTGGTGGTGGTTATGCAGATCCCGTTCTTGCGTATGCTGCCTATCGAGCGTCAGATGAAGGAGGGAAGTATGACACACTCGTAGTCAATATCCAACAGCTTTACGATCAGTTTAGTTATGGCGAGCAGACACCTGTGTCTATTTTTCGATTGATGAAATTTTTGGCGGCATCTAACTTGCCGCGTTACCTTTTTCTAATCGGAAAGGGTCTGGAATTAAATTACAGTTACTATCGAAATCCAAATTCATATCCTGTATATAAAGACTTTGTACCATCAGCAGGAATGCCCGCATCGGATATGAATTTTACAGCGGGTTTATCAGGAACAACTTTTGAACCTGCTGTTCCTACCGGAAGAATTACAGCAACAAATTCAAGTCAGGTTGCGGCATACCTGAACAAAATAAAAGAGATGGAGGCTATTCCATACGATGCTATGTGGCGTAAAGATATTCTTCATTTAAGCGGAGGGATTGAAGCCGGAGAGCCGCAGCGATTCAGAAGCTACATGGACGATTTTAAAGTGATAGCAGAGGATTATCATTTAGGAGGACAAGTAGCTTCAATTTCAAAGAACTCAACCGACATTACACTTATTAACATTGCGGAAGAAGTAAACAAGGGATTAGGTCTTGTAACATTTTTCGGCCACTCTTCTGCCAGTACATTGGATTTTGATATAGGCTATGTTAGCGATCCTGTTTTAGGATATAATAATCCGAAAAAATATCCAATACTTTTAATGAATGGTTGTGAAGCGGGTGCATCTTTTATACCCTATTTTCTTTTTGGTGAAGACTGGGTTTTGGCTGCGAACAAAGGAGCAACGGGTTTCATAGCCCACAGTTTTTATGGATTGGAATCCAACTTAAAAAAATATGCAGATATTTTTTACGAAGTAGGGTATGGCGATTCCGTCTTTATTAATAAAGGTATTGGCGATATTCAGAAGGAAGTGGCAAAACGTTTTATACAAGGATCATCAGCATCACCGGAAAACACATCTCAAGTACAACAGATGATTTTGCTAGGCGATCCGGCAGTTAAGCTTTTTGGCGCGCCAAAACCTGATCTTGAAATCAATTCGAATAACCTTATTATCGAATCGCTTGATGGCAGTGAGGTAACGGCATTAACTGAATCATTTGCAGTAAAAATGATTGTCCGCAATTTTGGAACAGCGAAGAATGAAACCATGCGTGTCGAGGTAGAACGATTATTGAATGATGGGTCTGTTCTGTTGTATGATTCACTCTATCCAACACCAAAGTATGCAGACACTCTTGCACTGATTATTCGGACAGGTAGGGAGAATGGATCGGGCAACAATGCATTTACAATCACGCTCGATCCCGATAACATTATTGATGAATTGAGAAAAGATAATAATGTAGCAACCTATCAATTGGTAGTTCCATTGAACGGAACAAAGAATCTGTACCCTCAAAAATTTGCAATCGTTCATTCTGCTTCTCCAAGCTTGTCGTTTCAAACAACCGACTTACTTTCTGGTGAGCGTGATTTCTTAGTGGAGCTCGACACATTAAACACATTTGATAGTCCGCTTAAAAAACAGTTTACCGTAAAAGGAAATGTTCTGGGCAGACAGGCAGTAGACTTATTGTCCCTGGATAGCCTTGCGTATTACTGGCGAACAAAACTGATTAATCCTCTTGCGGGTGAGAGTGAAGCGTGGACGGAAAGCTCGTTCACCTACATCAACAACGGATCAGAAGGATGGGCACAAGTTCATTTTCCTCAATACATAGAAAATCAAGGAGAGGGGTTGGAAAAAGATGCAACGCTTCGAAGATTGAATTTTAAAGAAACGATAACCGCTATTGATATTAAAACATTTGGAGGTTCTGCTGGCAAACCCAATGATTCGGTAAGTGTAAAGATTGGTGGTGCAGAGTATAATTTATACACACAATCAGGTGGAGGTTTTGGCTGCAGAAACAATACAATCAATTTGATTGCCTTCGATAAGAAGTCGACCGTACCGTATGTTGGTGTCTATTTTAAGTGGTATGAAATATTGTATACCTATGGCGGAAGAAGATTGGTGTGTGGTCGTGAACCATTTGTAATAAATAGCTTTACACCCTCTGAATTGAGCACAGGAAATAATGATGACATCATAAAATATGTTGACAATATTCTGGTTGGTGACTCGGTAGTGTTGTATAGTATGGGTGATGCCGGATATAGTGCGTGGCCTGCTGCTGCAAAAAATAAATTAGGTGAGTTAGGAATTTCGGTGGCGCAAATTGATGATCTTTTACCAGGTGAGCCAGTTGTGATTTTTGCCCGCAAGGGATTGGCCCCTGGCTCGGCAACGATTTTGAAAACTTCTGGTCCACAACCGGAACAACAAAAGCTTGTAGTGAATAAAACCATCACAGGTCGATACCTTTCAGGTGAAATGAAGAGCACGTTGATCGGCCCAGCTCAACAATGGCAATCGTTTATTGGACAGCCTTCGGAGATTGAAGCATCTGACATTGCTTATTTTGATATTCATGGGATAACGTTAGATGGTGATGACCAACTTCTATTTTCTCATGTCAGCTATGGAATGGATTTAAGTTCGGTTAGCGCTGATGACTATCCGTATCTGAAAATTGTATTCTATGCTGAAGACAATATTAATCTTACCGCTGCACAATTAAAGAAGTGGCTCGTTACCTATACACCTGTTCCTGAGGGACTATTGATTTACAATGGAATCACATCACAGGAAATAATTAGTGAAGGTGAAGAATGGAAGAGCACATATGGGTTTATGAACATCAGTGAAACAACGTTTGCTGATTCACTTACTGTTCGATATGAAGTCTTCAATCAAAGTACTCGTAATTCAAATCTTGAGGTTTTTAAAATTAAGCAACCTGCTCCGGGAGATACAACACTTTTTGATGTAACATTCAATTCGTCAAATCAAACAGGCTTGAACGATGTAAATGTTTTTGTCAATCAACTTGTTCTACCTGAATTGTATTACGACAATAATGTGATTGAATTGCGAGAACACTTAAATGTGCAGATTGATAATTTCGATCCGGTGATGGATGTGACCATAGATGGAAGACGTGTACTAAACAACGACTTTGTTTTCTCTAATCCCTTTATTCTGGTTAAGGTATGGGACGAAAACCGAAACTCTTTGATAACCGATATTAGTACCGTGCAGATTTTTCTTACCTATCCATGCGATGTAGAAAACTGCCCGGTTACACAGATTGATTTATCATCCGATGATGTAAAGTGGTATCCTGCTACCAATGAATCTGATTTCAGAATTGAGTTTAAACCCACTAATCTCCCTGACGGGAAATACACCTTGCGTGTTTTGGCTACTGATGCAAAGGGTAACGAAAGTGGCGCAATACCTTACCTTGTTGATTTTATAGTTAAGAATGAAACAACAGTTGTGATCAGTGACCCATATCCAAATCCGTTTGCTGCGAGGACGTACCTCAACATTACAGTGAGTGGAAATACATTACCTGATCAGTATCAGTTTGAGATTTTTGATTTGAATGGAAAGTTGCTTCGTGAATTTCAACAAGATGAAATGCCACCCATTTTTATTGGAACAAATATCATTTCGTGGAGTGGTACGGACGACTATGGTAATGAAATGGTAAATGGAATGTATCTTTTCAAACTATCACTTTCGATTGACGGAAATCAAATTGAAAAGAGGGGCAAGATTGTTTTAGTCCGCTAACTATTTATCGGTCATGAAACGATGTATGGTTTTTTGATAATATTTCTCTCCTGGCTTTAAAATCACAGAAGGAAAATCCAAACGGTTCGGTGAATCCGGAAAGTGTTGAGTCTCTAAACAAAACCCGGTGCGGTGTGCATAGGCTATTTTGCTTTTACCGATATCGGTGCTGTCTAAAAAATTGCCAGCATATAATTGTATACCCGGTTCGGTTGTATAAATTTCCATAATGCGTCCAGAAGTTGGTTCTGAAACAACAGCAGCAAGTGTAGGCGAATTGTCTTTTTTTACTAACACCCAGTTGTGATCATATCCACTTCCAAATTTCAATTGCTCATCGTCATCATTAATATGTTCACCAATAGATATAGGTTTTCTAAAATCAAACGGTGTGTTTGCTACGCTGCGTAATTCACCGGTAGGAATAAGGCTACTATCAACCGGTGTGAAATGATCTGCATGTATTGCTAAACGGTGGTTTAAAATATCACCATTACCTTCTCCTGCTAAATTGTAATAGTTGTGTTGCGTTAAATTAATCGGTGTGGATTGATCGGTGGTGGCTTCGTATTCAACGATCCAATCGTTTTCATTCGTAAGAATATACTTTACAATTACTTTTAAGTTACCCGGATAACCTTGCTCGCCATTCTTGCTTGTATATTCTAATTGAAGCGCTTCGTTACCATTAATTGAAAGAGGAGTAGCATCCCAATACACATTATGAAAACCGTTTGGTCCACCATGCAAATGATTTTCTCCATTGTTTATTGGCAACTGATGTGTATTTCCATTCAATGAAAATTTTCCTTTCGCAATACGATTGCCAACGCGACCAATTAATGCACCGAAATACGGACTACCATTTATATATTCTTCCGGAGTGCCATAGCCTAAAATAATGTCATTAAGCTTTCCGTTTCGATCGGGAATCAACATGGACATTACCTTTCCTCCGAAGTTTGTAATGGTCATGGATAAACCGTTTTTATTTTTCAATGTAAAAACGTTTAGCCTTGAAGAAGTAGTATGAGATGAATCCATAACGGAAAGGAGAGAGGTTTTATAGTTAAACAGCTGGATTTAAAATAGCTAAATATTCTTCACACTTAGTAATCTGGTAAGACTTTAATTGGCCAGGTTTTGTGACAGAAATTGTTATTTTTTAAGTGCGCTCATGAAGATACAGATCCAACCTGCAATAAAGAGCAGACCACCAATAGGAGTGATGGCACCCAGCACACCTAAGCCGGAGAAACATAATAGATAAAGACTCCCACTGAAGAAAAGTATACCACCAGTAAAAAACCAGGATGCAAATTTCAGAAATTGAATAGGTAATTGGTTCATTAAAATTCCGGTAGCCAATAACGCAAAGGTATGGTAGAATTGATAGCGCACTGCCAACTCAAAGGTTTCCAGTCGGCCTGATTCAATAAGCATGGGTTTAAGTGCATGCGCTCCAAAAGCTCCGATGGCAACACCAAGCAATCCAAAAGTAGATCCGGTTAATATTGTATTTCGTGCATTCATTTTGTTTCTTTTTTACGGATGTTTACCGACTGCCAAAAATAGCTGAACCAACACGCACCATGGTGCTTCCTTCTTCTATTGCAATTTTATAATCACCACTCATGCCCATAGAGAGTTCCTTTATATCAACGTTAGTAGGAAGCGAAGTCTTCTTTAAGCGATCGAAAAATAGTTTTAAACTCCTGAATTCGTTTCGAACCTGTCCAGGATTGTCGCTGAAAGTAGCCATGCCCATCAATCCCACAATCTTTATGTTTTGATAATTTTTGAACGATGTTGATTGAAGCAGCTCCATTACCTCATCTTCTGAAAATCCGAACTTGGTCTCTTCCTTTGCAATATGAAGTTGCAACAGGCATGGTATTGTACGTTCCAATTTTCCGGCTTGCTTGTTTATCTCCTCAAGCAACCGGGTGCTGTCAACCGAGTGGATGAGGTGAATAAAGGGTGCGATGTACTTTACCTTGTTTGATTGGAGGTGTCCGATCATGTGCCATTCAATATCTTTTGGCAATGCTTCATATTTCGGAACGATTTCCTGAACCTTATTTTCCCCGAAAACACGTTGACCCGCTGTATACGCTTCCGCCAGTCTTTCGATTGGATGCGTTTTGCTAACGGCAATCAGTTTACAGTCAGGAGGTAAGGTTTGCTTTAAATTGGTAATTTTAATATTGATATTCATTGTTATTTTTGACCACTTTATAAAACAGCGTTAACGTAAAGATATGGCGATACTTGGAACCTTGCTTAAAAAAGGAATCCGCATCCGCGAAATGTTGGAACAGGAGTACACCTCTCCATTCGATTTGCAAAAAAAGGAATTAAAAGAGCTCATCATTACGGCAAGCCAAACAGAATTTGGGAAACGCTACGATTTTCAGGATGTGCTTCAGCGATTTAAGAAAAGTGATAAATCTTTTTATAAGCTGTATAAACAGAATGTACCCATCCATACCTATAATAAAATCTACTCGGATTGGTGGAAATTATCATTGAAGGGTGTTAAAAATATTTGCTGGCCGGGACGAACGAAATATTTTGCGCTGAGTTCGGGAACATCGGAGGCAGCCTCTAAATATATTCCCATTACCAAGGAAATGACGAAGGCGATCCAGAAAACCAGTATCCGCCAGATGCTTACCCTTTCAAAGTACGATTTGGAGCCTGAAATTTTTCAATCCGGAATATTGATGTTGGGCGGAAGCACGCACTTAAATAAGAGAGGAAGTTATTTTGAAGGTGACCTTACCGGAATACAAGCTGCACGATTGCCGTTTTGGTTTCAACATTTTTATAAACCCGGAAAGAAAATTGCCAAGAACAGAAACTGGGATGTTAAGCTGGATGAGATTGCAAAGAAGGCAAGCGATTGGGACATTGGTATTTTAGTTGGTGTGCCTGCGTGGATACAAATACTAATTGAAAAAATACTGAAGTATAACAATGCAAAAAATATTCATGAAGTCTGGCCTAACTTAAAGGTGTATGTACACGGTGGTGTTTCGTTCGATCCCTATCGAAAAGGGCTCGAGAAATTATTTGGCAAACCGGTTTATTACATTGAAACGTATTTAGCTTCGGAAGGCTTTTTTGCTTTTCAGGCATATCCAAACAGACGATCCATGCGATTGGTGCTGAACAATGGAATATTCTATGAGTTCGTACCCTTCGAAGAAAAGAATTTTGATGCAAATGGTGAAATCAAACCCGATGCTGAAACTTTAATGATTGATGAAGTGGAAGAAGGAAAGGAATATGCTATTCTGATTTCTTCCTGTGCCGGTGCATGGCGCTACATCATAGGTGATACCATAAAATTCACATCGCTTGAGGAATCTGAAATTATAATAACAGGTCGTACCAAACATTTTCTGAGTTTGTGTGGCGAGCACCTTTCGGTGGATAACATGAGCAAGGCGATTGAGCTCGCATCAAATGATTTTAATATTCGAATTCCTGAGTTCGCAGTGGCAGGGGTACCCCATGGAACACTCTTCGCGCATCAATGGTTTGTGGGCACAGATGATAAAGTAGATGCAGATGCATTGAAGTTAAAGATTGATGCACACCTGAAAGTTTTGAACGATGATTATGCCGTGGAGCGGAGCGCTGCACTGAAGGATATTTATGTTAAGGTATTGCCGGTAAAAACATTTTACGATTGGATGGAGTCGAAAGGTAAAAAGGGAGGACAGAATAAATTTCCACGAGTGATGAAGAATGCTCAACTAGAAGACTGGAAAGAATTTCTTCAACTGCACGCCAATGGAAATCATTCTTAAGGGAATTGTATCAGGTATAGTCCTGGCGTTTTTAATTGGCCCCGTTTTTTTTACGCTTATTCAAACGAGTATTGAACGTGGATTTTGGAGTGGTGTATTTGTGGCTATTGGAATTTCATTGAGCGATGCACTTTATATTTTTGTTTCCTATCTAGGCCTTATTCAGTTTTTACAGGATGAACGTTTCGAGCACTACCTGGCCTATGGTGGTGGTGTGGTGTTGCTTTCCTTCGGACTTTATTACCTCTTCATTAAAAGCAGAAAGCTCACCAACTACAATCCGGAGCACGTAAAGACGCGAAACAGATTGCGGTTGATCGCAAAGGGTTTTGTTATCAATGGCCTCAGTCCAATGGTATTGTTTTTTTGGATTGCTACGGTTGCTATGGCAACGACTGAACTTGGCTACGATACGAATAAGGAAGCGGCCATATTTTTTGCTTCAATTGTAGGAACGGTATTTACCACCGATTTAATCAAGGCCAAACTTGCCGATAAACTTCGGCTACTCCTTACACCCAGAGTCATTAAAGTGATGAACATTATTCTGGGGCTTGTCCTGGTGATTTTTGCAGGACGGTTGATTTTCTTTCCGGATACTATACCGCACTAAGGTTGACCATGATCCATGATCCGCTATCCATTAATGGTTAATTGTATTAAAGCATTTAGGTTTCTACATCAAATAAACTGATTTGAGATTTGGGTTTTGACAATAGTGAATTGCGATTGATGCTCCCGCTCTCGATTAACTTTTAACGGACAACCATTAACGATTAACATCCATTTTCCCTTACCTTTGCCGGTCTAAAATCAAGGAATT
>DAIQPD010000136.1:0-10987 GCA_036787535.1 Chryseolinea sp. | reverse complement strand
ATTTTGATTTAAAAAATACATCAAACGATTGTTTTGTTTGAGTTGAAACCCAGGAGGAGGAAAAAGAGGGATGATGAATTGTGGGGTAAATATAGAAGGCAGCAGTGCCTTGTTTAAGGAATTGGTAGAGCATGCTGTTGATGTTAGCATTGTGATAGATAAAGAACTTCGTATTCGATATCTATCGTCCTCTACAACCCATGTATTCGGAATCGAACCGGTCTCTTTAGTGGGGAGCAGTCTGCTTGATTTTGTCAATCGCCAAACACTCGAAAACTGGAAAAGTGCAGTTAAGGTAAACACCACGCAAATCTTTCCTGATATCCCTTTTACGGATAAGAACGGAAAACAATTCTATTTTGATATTCAGGTTTCTAACCTACTGGAGCACTTCAGTGTTCAAGGCTTGGTATTGAAACTTCATGACATTACTGCGAGGAAAGAAAAGGAGAAAAATTTACTGCTCTCCAACCAACAACTCGATCAGGTTATTTATAAAACCACCCACGATTTAAAGGCTCCCCTGTTATCTTCATTGGGATTGATTAGTCTGGCCGAAAGCGCTTCGGCAGAAGAGAAGGATCAATACATTGCCCTGATTAAAAAAAGCCTGTTGAAATTGAACTCATCTATTGACGAAATGACGCATTTCTTTAGGCATGATAAATTGGCTCTGCAACGACAATATATTGATGTTAACCAATTATTGTCGGAAGAGGTCGAAACATTACAAAATCAGTTTCACAAGAATCCGGTTGTAACCACAATTACATTCTCCGGGGGTGCTGATTTTTATTCCGATTTAGTTCGGGTGCGGACAATCGTAACGAATATTCTTTCAAATGCAATGAAGTATTGCGATGTAAGAAAAACGAGTTCCTTCGTGAAAATCGATGCCGTTGTTACCAGAGATTATTGTGATATTTGCATCACCGATAACGGTATAGGTATTGAGCCTGAAGGGAAAGAAAAGATTTTTGATTTATTCTTTCGCAACACAGACCAATCTCACGGAACAGGTATCGGGTTGTTTATTGTTAAGGATACAATTCAGCGGGTTAAAGGAACAATTGAAGTAGATTCAATTTATGGAGAAGGAACTACGTTCCGCATCCGGATTCCAAACCAGCTTCATCAGCCAATCGAGGCTGAATAAAGGTCTAACGCACGGGGTCACAAAGTTTTTATAGAGAGGGTCTTTTCTTTGTGTGCTCTGTGCGTTTTTTTCTATTGTCTCAGATAGAGTGAGAGACAGTCTAAATCCCTATTCAACAATACATTTTTACATTCACTCCTTATCTTCCTTACCTTTGGAAGATGGTTCGCACTTTTGTTGATCAGCTTGGTCATTCCATAACTATTCCATTTCCTCCTAAGAGAATTATTTCTCTGGTTCCATCACAAACGGAATTATTTGCCGACATCGGACTTGAAAATGAAGTGGTAGGTATTACAAAGTTTTGTGTTCATCCTGAAAGTTGGTTAAAAACGAAAACCATCGTTGGCGGAACCAAGAATTTCAATTTTGATGAAATTGACAGGCTTAGACCCGATGTAATTTTTGGGAACAAAGAGGAGAATTTTGAAGAGGGTATCAGCCATTTAAAAACAAAATATCCGGTTTGGATGAGTGGTATTATTTCGATTAAAGACTCACTTCACATGATTTTGTCGCTGGGAGAAATCACAAATAAAATTTCAGAATCCAATCGGCTGGTGGAGGATATTCGGAATGGGTTTGAAAAAACTAGTAAGTTTTCCGGTCAATCTTTTCTGTATCTGATTTGGAGAAAACCCTGGATGGGCACTGCTACCAATACCTTCATTCATTCCCTGCTTGATCACCTTGGCTTACAGAACATATTGGATCAACAAAGCCGGTATCCGGAGTTAACCGAGGCTGAAATCCACTTCTTACAACCAGATTATATTTTCCTTTCCTCTGAGCCCTATCCTTTTCGCGAAAAGCACATCGAAGAACTTCAGTCCATTAGCCCATCGTCTAAAATAATACTCGTAGATGGTGAAATGTTTTCCTGGTATGGAAGCAGGATGCTTAAAGCGATCCCATACTTTAATTCATTGATTGAAAGAGTAAGGTATACCTAAGTTAGACATCAAACCTCAAACTTCGAACCTCCTGTCTCCTCTTACCTTATATCAAACCCAAACGACTTCATATCATTCCAATAATTTGGATACGATTTTCGAACTACATTAGGCTCTTCAATCTCAACATCCATAAGCGAAGCCAAAGGGGCGAAGGCCATAGCCATGCGATGATCCTTATAGGTTTTGAATTCTGCGTTGGTTGGTAAATTTTTTGATGGCTTTAAAGTCCAGTGTGCAGCATCTACTTCGATGAGGTCGGCATTAATTTTTTGAAGTTCGGTCTGAAGTGCAGCGATGCGATCCGTTTCTTTTATGCGAAGGCTTTCGAGTCCTGTAAAGTGTCCTTCAATTCCTTTTGCTGCACACACCACGGCAACAGTTTGTGCCAGATCGGGGCAATGTGTAAAATCCCATTCAATGGAAGATTGATGTTGTTGCTTCGTTAAAACAAGAAGATCATTTTTCATTTCGGCTTTCACTCCCAATACCTCCATAATTTTTACGATGGCACTATCACCCTGAAGAGATTGTAAACTCAATCGCGGTAATTGTATGGTGGCCTGTTCCGCAAGAGCGGCAAAAGCAAACCAATAACTGGTAGCCGACCAATCCGACTCAACCGTAAAAGAAGCTGGACTATATTTTTGTGATGGAACCGTTATTGTGCTTCCTACAAAAGTTGAGCTTACACCAAAATGCTTCATTAATGAAGCGGTCATTTCAATATAGGGCCTGCTTCCAACTTTCCCTTCAAGTTCAAGCATTAAGCCATTGGGAAGGGTCGGAGCAATCATCATCAATGCTGAAATATATTGGCTGCTCACGTCTCCACGAATGCGAAGGGTATTTACTTTTTGGCCAGCAAACTTTTTTATTTCGTGGGATGGATATCCTTCCTTTTCCAAATAAACAATCTCAACTCCTAACAGACGTAAGGCGTCAACCAAAATTCCGATCGGTCTTTCTTTCATGCGGTCTGTTCCGGTTAGGATCTTTTGCTGATGTGTAACCGAAAAGTAAGCGGTTAGAAATCGCATGGTTGTTCCGGCATCTTCAACATTAATTACCTTATCGGTTGCATTCACTAAACGCAACATGAGTTGAGTATCATTCGCATCTGAGAGATTATGCAAATCAGATTTTCCTCCTGCCAATGCATTGATAATAAGAGCACGATTGCTGATGCTTTTTGATGCTGGCAGAAGAGAAGCCGTGCCGTTGAGAACAGACGTTCGTTTAATAAGGATGGATGTATTCAAAGGGTTCTTAAATTTTCGGTTCGCAAATTACACGATGCAAAACATTTTTTTAGTACACATGAAACATTTACGGAAGAATTGAAGTTATTTTGTAGTATGAGCAATACTAGAAAAATTATGATCGGAGTAGGCCTTGCGTCAGGGGCTTTGTTGGCAACCTGGTTGCTGACTGGTAGCAGAAAAGAAAAGACAAAAGAGTTTGTTTCAAAGAAAGCGGAGGATTTGAAGAAGGCGTTCAATGCCAACAAGAAATCCTTCGATGACAACGAAGCCCATTACGTTTAAAGCGATCGGTAGAATAGCAATGCATTCTCAACCTCTGCCTGCGTAATTTCTACATCCCAAACGGCCTTTCCAATTTCAGTTGGAAGAACACAAAGAATTCTGTTGTCTTTATTTTTTTTGTCTTGCAGCGCTAAGCTGGCAATTGCCCCCACTTCTTTAGATTCGAACTGAACCTTTCCGAAAATCTTCAGTATGTAGGCTTTTATGTACTGAAAGGAGCGATCATCATGCATTTTACGGTTCCTAGCTATTGATGCCTCCGTGATTAACCCGACTGCAACGGCTTCTCCATGAAGGATTTTCCTTCCGGAACCTAACAGGTAACTCTCCAAAGCGTGACCAATGGTATGTCCTGCATTTAAGATTTTGCGCAGTCCGATTTCTGTCGGATCTTCTTGCGTTACTGCTGCCTTAAATTCGACTGAGTGTTTTAAAATTTTGTTCCAATCCTGATCAGTCAGGGACTTAGCTGAGATTTCATCCCACATGGCTTTGTCAGAAATCAACGTATGTTTGATTACCTCTGCAAAACCGGATCGCAGTTCAGGAGTTGGTAATGTTTTCAGAAAACCACTATGAAGTATGGTGAGTGTAGGCTGATTAAAAACCCCAATGTGATTCTTAAAGTGGTTAAAATCGATCCCCAGTTTTCCGCCAATGCTGGCATCAACCTGCGCAAGTAGAGTAGTTGGAACGAGAATGAAATCAATACCTCTTTTATAAGTGGATGCACAGAATCCACCCATATCACCCAAAACACCACCACCCAAAACTAGAATGCAAGCGTGGCGATCGAGGGCCTGATCGGTCATCGCTTGCCAAATGGTTTGACAGGTATTCAGATTCTTTTGTTCCTCACCGCTGCTGACCTCAATAACGAAGTGATCACCCAAAGCATCCTTTAATAATGGATAGCAATGTTCAAGGGTGTGTTCATCCACCAACACGGCCAGTTTGCTGTATTTTTTTTTCTTTAAAAAGGCAATTAAATCTTCTGCGATTTGGTCGGAAAACAAAATGTTATCGGGGAGCATCAGCGTTTTATAAATCTTTGATTCGAAAGTTATCAAAAAGCCAACAAACACAATTTTAGCGTGTTCTGAAATCGATTGCGGGCTGAAATTACCTCTATATTTGAGCGAATTTTTTTGAATATGGACGCAGAACAGAGAATCTCATTTGAAGACACCCAGGTAGCCTTTTGTTATAAAGACAATACTGCATTGCGAAAAGCCAATTTCATTTTTTCACTTGTTAGTCATCCGTGGATATCGGCCGTTGCAACCGGGTCTGTGAAATTAGCGCTCAAACTTCATCTTCCTGTTGAGTCGATTATTAAGAGTACTGTGTTCGATCATTTCTGTGCTGGCGAAAGTCTGGAAAAATGTGATGATGAGATTGAACAACTTGGAAAATTTGGAGTAGGTACCATTCTCGATTATTCTGTGGAGGGCGAAAACTCAGAGTCCAGTTTCGATGCAACCATGGAAGAGATTTTACGCACCATTGAAAAAGCCAGTCGGTTCAAAAGTATTCCGTTCTCGGTATTTAAAATGACGGGCTTGGCCTCGTCTGAATTGTTGGAGAAAATAAACGCGAAGCAATCACTTACTGATGAAGAAGAAAAAGCATTCGGTCGGGTGCGCAATCGCGTTGATCGGATTTGTGCTATGGCGCATGCTCATAAAGTTCGGGTGTTAATTGATGCGGAAGAAACCTGGATTCAGGATCCGATCGATGCGTTGGCAAATGAGATGATGCTTCGATATAATTTAGAGAAAGCTATTGTGTTTAATACCTATCAGCTTTACCGAACTGCATCCTTGAAGAATTTGCGTGATGCACATCATACAGCCACCATGCATCAGCATTACCTTGGTGCTAAATTAGTGCGTGGAGCATACATGGAAAAAGAACGTGAGCGTGCTGAAGAAATGAACTACACCAGTCCAATTCATCCTACTAAGGATGCAACCGATGAGGCCTTCAATCAGGCATTGGCGTTTTGCATGGATAACAAGCAGCGCATCTCTGTTATGTGCGGATCGCATAACGAATACAGCAACCATTACCTTACCGTGCTGATGGAGAAGCACAGTCTTAAAAATACAGATGAGCGAATTTGGTTTGCCCAACTATACGGCATGAGCGATAATATTTCCTTTAACCTTGCCCAGGCTGGCTACAAGGTAGCCAAGTATGTTCCTTATGGTCCTGTTCGTTCGGTAATGCCGTACTTACTTCGAAGGGCTTCGGAGAATACTTCCGTTGCAGGACAAAGCAGTCGTGAGTTGGTAATGATCAAGAAAGAACTGGCGAGACGAAAATCCGAGAAGGTATAACCAATATCCCCATCATTCAGATCTTAGATTTGGACCGATAAGGAGCCAATCTTTCGCGGTGTGTTCATCAGGGATGAATACCTGAACATCAAAATCAGGATCAATCCCACAAAAGGCAATAATCTTTTCTATTTTCGCGATAATGTTTGCTTCGTGAAAACGCGCCTACATACCAGACAACCAAATTTTACGATTTTACGAATTTCGATATGCATTTAAGTGAACAGGAAGTAATCCGCAGACAGAGCAAAGCAGAGTTGGAAAAGTTGGGCATCAATCCGTATCCTGCTCCGCTATTTGAGGTTAATGCCTCGGCTAGTGAAATACTGTTGAACTATGAACGCCATAAAAGCGATTACCGTCAGATTTCTATTGCCGGTCGCGTAATGGGCAGAAGGATTATGGGGAATGCATCCTTCGCTGAACTTCAGGATGAAACCGGACGCATACAGATTTACATTCGCAGAGACGACATCTGTCCCACTGAAGATAAAACACTTTACAACACCGTTTTCAAAAGACTCATTGATATTGGCGATATCATTGGTGTGAAGGGTTATGGCTTCACTACGCAGACAGGAGAGATTTCAATTCACGTGACAGAGTTTACTATTCTTTCAAAAGCGTTACGTCCTTTACCGGTGGTAAAAGAGACTACGGATGAACAAGGTAATGTTGTTCGTCACGATGCTTTCACTGATCCGGAGCAACGTTATCGCATGCGATATGTTGATTTGGTGGTGAATCCACAGGTGCGCGATGCCTTCATCAAACGCACGCAGTTGGTTAACTCCATGCGTCAATACCTAAATGAAAAAGCATACCTCGAAGTAGAAACGCCAATCCTTCAACCTTTATATGGAGGAGCTGCGGCTCGTCCATTCAAGACGCATCACAATACACTGGACATGACGCTTTACATGCGCATTGCCAACGAACTTTATTTGAAGCGTTTGATTGTCGGTGGATTTCATGGTGTTTATGAGTTCTCAAAAGATTTTAGAAACGAAGGGATGTCGCGTTTTCACAACCCGGAGTTTACACAGATAGAATTATACGTTGCCTACAAAGATTATTATTGGATGATGGAGTTGGTAGAAGAGATGATCGAAAAAGTAGCGATTGATCTTCACGGCACAACAGCAGTTAAGGTAGGAGAGAACATCATCGACTTCCGGAGACCATGGCAACGTTACACCATGTTCGAAGCCATTCAACATTTTACAGGCATTGATATTTCGAATATGAATGAAGAGGAGTTGCGCAAAACGTGCAAAGATCTTCATGTACCGATGGATGAAACAATGGGCAAAGGAAAACTGATCGATCAGATTTTTGGAGAGAAGTGCGAGGCGAATTTAATTCAGCCTACCTTCATTACCGATTACCCGATTGAGATGTCTCCACTCGCGAAGAAGCATCGCACTAAACCCGGATTAGTTGAACGCTTTGAAGCGATTTGTAACAGCAAAGAAATTGCAAATGCGTTTTCTGAATTGAACGACCCAATCGATCAACGCGAACGTTTTGAAGAACAGCTCGAACTAGGCAAGCGTGGCGATGAAGAAGCCATGACGCTTGATGAAGATTTTTTACGCGCTCTTGAATTCGGAATGCCACCAACAGCAGGATTAGGAATTGGAATCGATCGTCTCTCCATGATCATGACCAACTCACCCTCCATTCAGGATGTTCTCTTTTTCCCACAAATGAAACCAGAGAAGCCTACGGCAGAAATCACTGAGAAGGATTACGAATCGATTGGCGTGCGCAAAGAATTGATACCTATTTTCCAGAAGATGGGCATTGTATCATTAGTTCAACTAAAGGAAATGAAAGCTTCGAAGTTGTTCAACGATGTATGCGGCTTGCGCAAAAAGATGAAACTTGAAAATGTTCAGAACCCTACGATGGAGGAAGTGGAGGGGTGGTTGAAGTAAGTCTGTTTCTGAAACATAGATGACCACAATTAACTTAACAACAGAAATTAAAGCCACAATTGAACGATGCTTTGATTTGTCTAGAGATGTTGATGCTCATAAACTTTCAGCAAAGGATACAAATGAGAAGGCAGTCTCTGGACGTACCTCTGGACTTTGTGAACTTGGAGATACTGTAACTTGGGAAGCAAAACATTTTGGTGTAATACAAAATCTTACGATTGAGATAACTCAGTTTAACAGACCTTCGTTTTTTGAAGATAAAATGGTAAAGGGTGCGTTTAAAAGTATGAGGCACCAACATCATTTCGAAGAAAGAAATGGATCGACAATGATGACTGATAAATTTCAATATGATGTTCCGTTTGGATTGGTTGGACAATTATTTGACAAACTTATTCTGAAGAAGTATATGATGCGCTTTCTTGTAAAAAGAAATAGAGTGCTTAAAGCGATAGCGGAAAATTGAAAATCAAGATTATCTCAGATGAAAGCAATCATAAACTTCGGACTTTTTCTATTTTTAGCTTTTACGGTTTTGCTAACTTTTGTTTATAGCATTGGTCTTTATGAGAAGGTAGTAAGCCCACAATTCAAAAATCTCCCTAATTCTGAATATGTACTATTTGGTATAGTGCTACTTGGAATGTGGGTCGTTAATTATTTTATAGTTCGAAGACTTTTCAAAAGAACTAAATAGAAATTCGGCTTGATCGGCTTAAACTTCTTTCCACTTACTATTTGAATTCTGAATTATCGTTTAAAAATCTCTGGTAGATTCATTTCATAGCAATGAAATAAATAGCTAAATTTATCTATCATGAGAGTAAGGATGACTGATCTGAACATTCGAAAGTAGAAGGTTGAAGTTATAAAGTGAGCAAGAACGCTAAACGGTGAAAATTCAATCTTGAGAATGTTATAAGCCAATACAAAAATGACCACGAGACTTACAGTGTTATTTATTATTTGGTCTACATTAAGTTATGGTCAACGCGATGTCGGGTTTAGTAGAGCCATCGAGTCCTACTTTCTAAACAACAAGACTGATGCAATAGAAGGTTTGTATACCATTTCTGATAAAACAGTAGTATCCTATCCTTGGTATTACTCTAGTTCAAATGATACTATTGATCACAACTACTGGGCAAAAGTTGTTATTATCAAAGATTCCACAAATCTCACCCGAAACTATTACGAACTTGTTATTGAAGCAGAAGGATTTGAGGCAAAAAAGGTAAGAGCGGAATTTCTGAAGATAAAGGATAGCCCTTTATTATTTGCTTCTAAACAAATCGATAACCAAAAGAAGAACATTTACGCGACAAGGGTATTTGAGTTCGTTAAGGATGAAGAAAAGTTATTCGCACAATATCAATGGGAGAAAGGTGGTGTCATTTATAAGCGTGAACGAACCTATATGAAATACTATCCAAAATAAAACAGGTAATTATTCTTCAGTTATGAAGTATTTTTTTGATAAAGTAAAAATTCAAACTTCTTTCCACTCCCCACCACTATTCTGAAGTATCGTTGAAAAATCTGTTCGCATCGGAATGTCGAGATACGGATAGGTAACTTTAGAAAGATATAATCCCTGCGGATAAGCAACATCAAAATCCCGTGGAGGTTCTTTGGTGATCAGGTAGCTTTCAAATTCTTCTATACTCAATTCTCCTTTTCCGATTTCTAATAATTTGCCAACAATCAAGCGGATCATTCTTCCCAGAAAACGATTTGCTGAAATCTGAAAGCGAATCTTGTCACCATTCGCATCAACAAATAATTTAGCTGACGTTACATTACAGAGTGTGTGTTTATAAACAGCTGGTGTAACACAAAATGCACGGAAGTCATTGTATTGTGTAAGCAACGCAACAGCCTGATTCATTTTATCGATGTTGAGATTTTTGAGCAGGTAAAAGGAACTTAACGTGGTTAAGAAAGGATCTTTATAGGTATGAATAAAATAGTCGTAGGTACGCAGCGTAGCATCAAAGCGTGCATGTTGATTTTCTTCTACCGGAATAATTTCAAACACTGCAATATCATCGGGTAGAGCTTTATTGACACGAAACATTAAATCATAATCCCAGGCATTTTGCACATCGGTATGAAAAAAAAATTGTGATGCGTGAACCTGCGCATCCGTTCTTCCGCAGCCCATGGCAGAGGTAGGCGTTTTTAAAATATTGGTAAGAGTGGTTTCAATTACATGCTGCACATTTCGAACGTTCGGCTGTCGCTGCCAACCCCGATAGAAATGTCCGTGATAACCGATATGAAAAAAGTAGCGCACGTGTTTTTAAATTCTACTGCGAAGGTAATGGATATTTTAGTTTGATGGACTTCTTATTTAACCGCAGAGGACGCGGAGGTCCGCAGAGAGTTTGCATACGTGGCATCGTTTGGTTTTCAATTCAAAAAATTCTTTATGGATGACTGAGATTAAGGTATTGCTTTTTCCTCTGCGTTTCTCTGCGCCCTCTGCGGTTAAAACTTTTATTTTTGTGTAATCTAAAGTCTTTACTCATAAAAAAAACCACAACCCTTTCGAGTTGTGGTTTTTACATTTTGGGTTAGAAAAAATTATTGAGGAGTAAGATCAAATGTAAAGTGACCACTTAATCCATCGATTCGCCCTCCGATGGGAGCGACTGTAAAATCAAGTTTAAGATTGGTGGAGGATAATTCAACGTCCATCTCTTTACCTGAATCGAAAATTATTTTTGAAAGATCTTCGCTAAATTTCCATTCGCCTGTGCTTTCCGTAAATGCATATCCTCCATTGGCAACTAAAAACGATCCATCAAAATCACCCGCACTTTTTTTCGTGAAGATGATTAGAAAATTATCGTATTGATCTGACAGATCTCCATCGGGGCTATTCATCACCACAGCATCTCCCCAGGCAGAAGCCGTCAGCATATTTACATTTTTGTCGTGCGCATTTACTTCATTGTCATCCTTGCAAGCGCTGAGTTGAAAAAGAGCAACAATCGCGATTAAGGTTAGAAAGTTTTTCATATAGGTATTGTTATGTTTATCA
>DAIQPD010000135.1:0-10991 GCA_036787535.1 Chryseolinea sp. | reverse complement strand
GGGTTTGCATTTACTGAGATCATTCCATTGATTGGTCTTTTGCCATCAGAAACAGGAACACCAGTATCCTTATCTCCATGAAAAGCCCAAACTGGAATTTTTCGTTGTGCAGTAATCTTCGCTTCATTATATCCTCCCTTACAAGAAACGGGTGCCATCGCTGCAAAGTAATTAGGACTATTCTCTGCCGCATAAGATGTATCCCATGTTCCATCACCGCCCATACTTAATCCGGTTATGTAAACCCGTGTTGGATCAATTCGATAATTGTTTAATGCATACTGAACAAAAGGTATAACATCTCCTACCCATCCCCACCGACTTGTAATTTGCTGTGGTGACAGCACGATGAAGCATTCAGTTTTTCCATTCACGTTAAAACACATCGTTTCACCGTTCTTTATAAATTTTGGAATTCCCTGCGCTTTTACTTTTTCCAAAGCCGCAGTTGAACCATCACCCCGTTCACCGGAACCGTGCAAAAAGATAATGCATGGATATAGTGTTGATGATGATGCATAGTCAGCAGGTACAGATTCGAGGTAGCCTCTTCCATACGATGTTTTTTTTGCGACCTGTGTTTGTGCAAAACCTGATAGTGCACAAATGATAAGAAATAATGATAAAACGAATCTCCTCATACTTCATGTGTTTTTGTTATTGAAGTAATGAAAGGGAACAGCATTCGGATGGATTAATTTTTTTCCACCACATGCCGAAGACTTCCGTTGATTTACCGGGATGGTCTTTCAATTGTTTTAATCAAAATGGAAATGAGCTGAACGAAAATAATTATTACCTTCTGCTGGTATAATTCTTACATGCGTAATGCATTGGAGGCTAATTGAACATGAAAATTTTCAAAGTGCGCACACGCATTTGGTCGATTGTGTTTCTCTTTTGGTGGTTACCAAAAATCATTGCTTGTCGCATTTAAATCGAGAATGAATACAGTATTTCGATTTTAGAAAACGTTTGAAATTCGGGTTCGACTACAAACTACTCATTTGTTTCTACTCAGTTGAATGTAACGAAGTGTGGATTTTTTCCTTTGATTCAGTCAAGTTCCAAATACTGTTTAATTTGGTATCGAGTCTCAGTAAATGAAAAACCCCGAATCGAGTCGGGGTCTTTATTTTATAAGATGCTTTAAGGTATTGAATTAGTCGCCTCCTTTAGTTTGAACTTCATAAGAAGAAATAGAAGCGGCAAAGTATTCGCGATTCATTCTGGCAATGTTGGTTATGCTAATACCTTTAGGACATTCAGCTTCGCAGGCTCCTGTATTCGTACAAGCTCCAAAGCCTTCGGCATCCATTTGAGCAACCATTTTCTCTACGCGCTCTTGACGCTCCGGTTTTCCTTGCGGTAATAATGCAAACTGAGAAACCTTCGCACTCACAAATAACATGGCCGATGCATTTTTACATGCTGCAACACAAGCGCCACAACCAATACAGGCAGCGGCATCCATTGCTTCGTCAGCAATTTTCTTTGAGATCGGAATGGCATTGGCATCTGGAACACCACCGGTGTTAACTGAAACATATCCGCCAGCTTGTTGAATTCTTTCAAAGGATGTACGATCAACCACTAAATCTTTTATTACCGGAAATGCATTAGCTCTCCAAGGTTCTATGGTGATGGTTTCTCCATCTTTAAACGATCGCATGTGCAATTGACAAGCAGTAGTTTGCAATGGACCGTGCGGTCTGCCATTAATATACAAACTGCACATTCCACAAATACCTTCACGGCAGTCATGATCGAAGTGAACAGGTTCTTCGTTTTTCTTTATTAATTCGGTATTAAGAACATCGAGCATCTCGAGGAAAGACATATCAGGTGACACGTGACTGTGATCATAGGTTTTAAACCCACCTTTGCTTTCTTTATTCTTCTGTCTCCAGATCTTTAGTGTGATCTTCATATTACTTATAGCTACGTTGAGTCAGTTTTACATTTTCAAATTTCAGTTCTTCTTTGTTCAGAACTTCCGGTTGACCGTCACCTTTGTATTCCCATGCGGAAGCAAAGGCAAACAAATCATCATTGCGCAATGCTTCTCCTTCTGGAGTTTGTGATTCTTCACGGAAGTGACCACCACACGATTCTGAACGAGCAAGTGCATCATCCACCATCAGTTCGCCCAATTCGATGAAGTCAGCAACACGACCTGCTTTCTCTAATTCCTGATTCAGTTCGTTAGACGTTCCAATCACATTTACATTGGTCCAGAACTCAGCTTTCAGATCCTGAATTATTTTCTTTGCTTTCTTTAAGCCTGCTTCGTTGCGCGCCATTCCGCAATATTCCCACATGGTAAGACCTAACTCGCGGTGAAACTCATCAACGGTCTTTTTACCTTTTATGCTGAGTAATTTATTGACACGTTCATTCACTCCATCCATTGCTTCTTTGAAAGCTGGATGATCGGTTTCAATCTTATCAGTCCAACCGATCGTTGCCAGATAGTCACCTACGGTATATGGAATTACAAAATAGCCATCCGCTAAACCTTGCATCAAAGCAGAAGCTCCTAAGCGGTTTGCACCGTGATCAGAAAAATTACATTCACCAAGAGCATACAATCCAGGTATCGTTGTCTGAAGATTATAATCAACCCAAAGACCACCCATAGTATAATGCACTGCAGGATAAATCATCATCGGTCCTTTGTATGGATTCTCTCCGGTGATTTGCGCATACATGTCAAACAAATTTCCATACTTCGCGCGAATGTTATCTTCACCAAGACGCTTGATAGCATCCGTAAAGTCAAGGAACACCGCTAAGCCTGAACCTACTCCTCTGCCTTCGTCACACATTTGTTTTGCATTACGCGAAGCCACATCGCGAGGGACCAGGTTTCCAAATGCCGGATATTTTCTTTCAAGGAAATAATCACGATCAGCTTCTGGAATGTTAGCAGCATCTTTCGACTTTAATCCAGGCATTGCCTTCTTAGGAACCCAAACGCGGCCATCATTTCTGAGCGACTCAGACATCAATGTTAGTTTAGATTGATGATCTCCTGATACTGGAATACAAGTCGGGTGAATCTGCGTAAAGCAAGGGTTTCCAAAAAACGCACCTTTCTTATGTGCACGCCAAATGGCAGTTGCATTGCAACCCTTCGCACTGGTTGATAAAAAGAAAACATTGCTATACCCACCCGTACACAACAAAACAATGTGAGCACTGTGTGAGTCAACTTTACCAGTTATTAGATCACGTGTGATAATACCTCTTGCCTTTCCATCCACCACCACAACATCAAGCATTTCGCTTCGGGTGTACATCTTTACTTTACCATTCGCAATTTGTCTGTTCAAGGCGCTATATGCACCAAGCAATAATTGTTGTCCGGTTTGTCCACGAGCATAAAATGTTCTTGATACTTGAGCGCCACCAAACGAACGGTTCGCTAATAATCCACCATATTCACGAGCGAACGGAACTCCTTGCGCCACGCACTGATCGATAATGTTCACGCTCACCTCAGCAAGGCGGTACACATTACCCTCTCGCGCGCGATAATCTCCTCCTTTAATGGTATCGTAAAAAAGACGGTAAACAGAGTCACCATCATTTTGATAATTCTTTGCCGCATTAACACCACCTTGTGCCGCGATACTGTGTGCTCTTCTTGGACTATCCTGAAAGCAAAATGCTTTTACATTGTATCCTAGTTCTGCAAGTGATGCAGCAGCAGAAGCACCGGCTAATCCGGTACCAACAACAATAACATCATACTTTCGCTTGTTGGCAGGATTAACCAACTTCAGATTGAACTTGTGCTTGGTCCATTTCTCGGCCAAAGGCCCTTCGGGAATCTTTGAATCTAATTTCATAAATATTTAAGAGAGCAGATTAAAATCGTTAAACCATAAACATCCAAATTGGTATCAATGCAAATAATGCAGGGACAATGATTGCAAATGCCTTCCCAACAAAATTTATAAGACCGTTATACTTCGGATGATTTAAGCCAAGTGTTTGAAACGCACTGGTGAATCCATGCCATAAGTGAAAGGCAAGTATGCCCATTGATACTACGTATAAAGCAACATACCACAATTGGTTGTAAGCTGCATCGACAATGGTATATAGATCTTTTACTTCGTTGCCATCGTAATTTTGAGTTGCAATGCCGCCCCAATGCATTTCATACCAGAAACCTTTCATGTGAATCACAAGGAAAATAAGAATGAATGTTCCCAGTATACCCATATTTCGGGATGCCCATGCGGAGGATTTTCCGCTTGTTACAGCATACCCTTGAGGTCCTCGAGCCCTACGATTTATTATTGTCAGCAAAAGAGCCCACAAAACGTGGATAAGAATAAACGCATAATTGCCGTACGAAATAATTTTTATGAGCGGATTGGAGGTCATGAACTGAGCATAGATGTTAAATGCTCTACCTCCATCATCGTGGAGTAATTGTAAGTTTCCTATTAAGTGGACTGTTAAAAAGAGAATTAGGAATAGCCCGGTGAGAGCCATCATTAGTTTTCTGCCGAGCGTACTGGACAGAAGGTTGATAAACCAGTTCATAGAATAGAATTAATCGGATAGTTGACAGTTGTCAAAAGTACTTCCTAAACGCTACTCTACCAAGGTATGTTTACTAATATGGATTCTAAATTGGTTGTTGTTCAGCTTCAGAGCAATTCGAATAGCACAATGATAAGAGCAATGGCTACTAGTGTAACTAGTAAGAACCATTCTCTGCGCAAAAAATTTCGAACCAACTCTACAAGGCGTTTCATAAAATACAATTATTGTTTTTGCTGAATAGCCAATATTCAGGCCCGAAAACAAAGTGTATGGATGTCAGCATTTTAGCATTCAATATGGATTAACTGGCGCCAGATTTAAGACTCTTTTTGGAATTATATTCTAAAATTGGGAATTAAAATTGTTTGATTTTGACCTGATTTTAAACTCTGAAAGATTTTTTATTCGGATTACCTTTACACAATCAACCACTTTTTAACACGCTGATGTATCTGATTTTTGACACGGAAACCACAGGGCTTCCCAGGAATAAAACTGCACCTATCACTGACCTGGATAACTGGCCCAGGCTTGTTCAGCTTGCCTGGCAATTACATGATGCTCATGGCAAGTTGATTGTAAATGAGAACTTCATTATCAGACCGGATGGTTTTGATATTCCATTCAAAGCAGAGCAGATTCATGGCATTTCAACAAAAAGAGCCCTGGAAGAAGGACATGATTTAAAGGAAGTCCTGGATCATTTCGCAAACGACCTTAATCGTACATCTATTTTAATCGGACATAATATAGAGTTCGATATTAATATTATTGGCGCAGAGTTGATCAGAGCGAACTTGGAAACAGAACTGTTCCTAAAGCTCGAACGACTGGATACTTGTAATTCAGCTGTTGAGTTTTGTCAGTTGCCGGGTGGTTTTGGAGGGAAGTTTAAATTCCCCAAATTAATTGAACTTCATCAGAAACTTTTCAACAAAGACTTTGGCGATGCTCACGATGCATCGTATGATGTGGCTGCTACCGCTCGCTGCTATTTTGGATTGCTCAATCGAAAAGTAGTTAAGCCTTTTGACGCTACACCCATTGAAGAGATTGAATATGAAGAACCTAATCTTGATTCTGGCAACTTTGCAAAGCAAGAGAAAAAACAGGAAGCAGGTTATTCAATTAAAGATGATAAAAGTGTTTTAACGGATCAGACTTTTGTTCACTTGCATGTGCATTCACAATATTCTGTGCTGCAAGCGACTGCCGATGTAAAGTCATTAGTAAGCAAAGCAAAATCCATGAACATGCCTGCGGTTGCCTTAACCGATTTGGGTAACATGTATGGTGCGTTCAAGTTTGTTCGTGAAGCATTGAATCACGAAATCAAACCAATTTTGGGTTGTGAATTTTATGTAGCGGAAGAACGACTGAAATTAAAATTCACAAAAGACAATCCCGATAGGCGTTTTAATCAATTGTTGATTGCCAAAAATAAAAATGGTTATCACAATCTTGCAAAGCTAAGTTCACTTGGATTTATTGAAGGTAACTACGGAATTCATCCCCGCATTGATAAGTCTCTTATTGAACAATACAAAACAGACCTGATTGCGACAACCGGTGCGTTGTCGAGTGAAATACCGTACTTGATTTTGAACGTAGGAGAGAAGCAGGCAGAAGAAGTATTTCAGTGGTATTATAAACTCTTTGGTGATGACTTCTATATTGAACTCAATCGCCATAATATTCCGGAAGAAGATCACGTAAACAAGGTATTGCTTCGCTTCGCTGAAAAATATAACGTAAAATATTTCGCAGCCAATGAAACCTTCTATTTGAATAAAGAAGAATCAAACGCGCATGATGTTTTGCTCTGTATCAAGGAAGGTGAATTTAAATCTACTCCCATTGGTTACGGCAGAGGATTTCGTTATGGACTAGCCAACACAGAATTCTATTTCAAATCGCAGGATGAAATGAAATCCATCTTCCGTGATTTGCCGGAAGCCATCATAACACTTAGTGAAATATTAGGTAAGATTGAAAGCTATACACTCGAACGAAATGTTTTGCTTCCAAAATTTGATATTCCTGCTGAGTTTAATTCGGAAGACGACTATCTGAAGCACCTTACCTATGTAGGAGCAATGAAACGTTACCCGGATATGTCTGCTGAAGTAAAAGACCGGATTGACTTTGAGTTGGAGACCATTAAGAAAACCGGATATCCAGGATATTTTCTTATCGTTCAGGATTTCACATCGAAGGCGAGAGAGATCGGTGTTTCCGTTGGACCCGGCCGGGGTTCTGCAGCAGGTTCAGTTGTTGCGTATTGTAATGGAATAACGAATGTTGATCCTATAAAGTATGATCTACTCTTCGAGCGTTTCCTAAATCCAGATCGTGTCTCCCTTCCCGATATTGATATTGACTTCGATGATGAGGGTCGTGATAAGGTGTTGAAATATGTAATCGAAAAATACGGGAAGAATCAGGTAGCACAGATTATTACCTATGGAACGATGGCTGCGAAATCTTCTATTAAAGATTGCGCGCGAGTAATGGAGTTACCGCTGTCTGATTCGAATATTATCTCGAAGATGGTTCCGGAAAAGCCTGGTACTACTTTGGCAAAAGCATTTGAAGAGGTAAAAGAATTAAATGATTTAAAAAAAGGAAACGATCTAAGAGCAGAAGTATTAAAGCAGGCGATCATCTTAGAAGGATCAGTTCGGAATACCGGTACACATGCTTGTGGCGTTATCATAACACCCGATGATTTAACGAATTTGGTTCCAGTATCTACTGCGAAAGATTCTGAGATGTTGGTTACGCAGTTCGATAACTCTGTTGTTGAAAGTGCCGGCATGTTGAAGATGGACTTTTTGGGATTGACTACCTTATCCATTATCAATACAGCTTTACGTAACATTAAAAAGAGTAAAGGTATTTACATCAACATCGATGAAATTCCGCTTGACGATTTAAAGACCTATCAGCTTTTTCAACGTGGTGAAACAACGGGAACGTTTCAGTTTGAAAGTGTGGGGATGCAAAAGTATTTGCGTCAACTCAAGCCTGATAAGTTTGAAGATCTCATTGCCATGAACGCATTGTATCGTCCTGGTCCGATGGAATACATTCCTAACTTCATCAATCGGAAACACGGCCGCGAGCCGATCAAGTATGATCTTGCTGAGATGGAAGAAAATCTTTCAGAAACATATGGTATCACGGTGTATCAGGAACAGGTAATGTTGCTCTCACAGAAACTTGCAGGCTTTAGTAAAGGTGATGCCGATATCCTTCGTAAAGCGATGGGTAAGAAACAAAAGTCTGTGCTCGATAAAATGAAAGATAAATTCATCGAGGGCTGCAAGAAAAATAACCACACGAAAGAAATTTGTGAAAAGATCTGGGTCGATTGGGAAGCTTTTGCACAATACGCTTTTAACAAATCACACTCTACCTGTTATTCGTTGATTGCCTATCAGACTGCATATCTGAAAGCGAACTACCCTGCAGAATATATGGCTGCCGTTTTAACTCACTCTCAAAGTAACTTAGAGAGCATTACCTATTTCATTGAAGAATGCAGAAGCTTAGGTATTAAAGTTTTAGGTCCGCACGTCAATGAATCGGGAGTTTTCTTCGAGGTAAATAAAGAAGGACAAATTCGTTTTGGACTCGGAGCAATAAAAGGAGCTGGTGATGCAGCTGTCGAAGCCATCATACAAGAGCGTGATGCGAAGGGTCAGTATGAAGATATTTTTGAATTTGCTAAACGACTTAATCAACGTTCAGTAAATAAAAAAACATACGAGTGTCTTGCATTGTCAGGAGCGTTTGATTGCTTCACAGGTATTCATCGGAGACAATATGTTTTTGCAAAAGATGGTGAGTTAAGCTTGCTGGAAAAGGCAATGAAATTTGCTGCAAAAACCCAGCAAGAAGAGCAGAGCGCACAAGCAAGTTTATTTGGAGGTACATCGGGTACGGTATTGCCTAAACCTAAAGTTGAGCCGGTAGAGCCTTTCACTGAGATTGAAAAACTAAATCTTGAAAAGGAAGTAGTTGGTATCTACATCTCCGGACATCCGTTGGATAATTTTAAATTTGAGATGGACTCCTTTTGCACAGCAGCGTGTACGCAACTCAATGAAATAGAACCATTGCTCGGTCGCGAACTCAAGCTTGGTGGCATTGTTACCGGTGTGGAACATCGCACAACCAAAACAGGTAAACCTTTTGGGAAATTTACATTGGAAGATTATGGAGGTAACACCAGTTTTGTATTGTTCAGTGAAGACTATATGAAATTTAAGAGCTTTATGAACATTGGCTATTTCCTTTTTTTGGAAGGTAGCGTTGTTAAAAATTCATGGGGACAGCAAAACACAGAATTTAAGATTCGGAATATTGATTTGCTAAATGAATTGGGAGTGAAGCGCAGCAAGGGAGTTCAGCTTCGCGTAAATGCCTCGGAAATTACCAAAGACCTGATTGGAAAAATAGAAGACGTTTGTCACGAATTTTCAGGAAATACTCCTCTTTATTTCAAAATTAGGGATGAAGCAGAAAACATTAACCTTGAACTCTTATCCAGACGATTCCGTGTGAACCCAATCAATGATATGGTAGTGAAGATGAAGAAATCGGGGGAGATAGAGGTGGAGGTTGTCTTCTAGTTTTGGGTTTGAAGTTTCGAGTTTGAGGTTTGATGTTGTTTAAGGCTGATATTTTCTCCTTTATTCTAGATTCTGGCTCATAAATTCTATATTCATTGTTCTCATAACGATTGCAACCAACTATTACCCTAAAAGTTTAACGAATTGAACTAATCGCTTTACCTTTGGGTTTTTTAAGCAGACATTAATATTAAAACTATACGATAATGGGAAAAGCAATTGAAATTACCGATGCAAACTTTGAGGAGATCATCAAGTCAGACAAACCAGTTTTGGTTGATTTTTGGGCTGAATGGTGCGGGCCTTGTAAAATGATTGGTCCTGTGGTTGAAGAGCTTGCAGGTGATTATGAAGGTAAAGCGGTAATCGGAAAATTAAATGTGGATGAAAACCCACAAGCTGCAGCACGTTTCGGTGTGCGCTCAATTCCTACCTTACTGGTTTTTAAAGGAGGAGAGGTAGTAGATAAACAAGTAGGTGCTGTGCCTAAATCGGTATTGAATCAAAAAATTGCAGCGCAGATTGCATAATC
This sequence comes from Chryseolinea sp., assembly GCA_036787535.1. GTDB lineage: Bacteria > Bacteroidota > Bacteroidia > Cytophagales > Cyclobacteriaceae > Chryseolinea. Next base: position 1,259 of record DAIQPD010000135.1, on the reverse strand, counting down.
AATAACAGGTAGGAATTAATCTTATTAAAATGCCCATGAGCTTCATGGGCATTTTTTATGGGTTGTCATTCATTAAATTGAAATCGTTCTGTTGCGAGATAAATTTTTCCATCGTTCGACTACTTTGTGATTTTGCACAATGCAGGCTTCATCATACAAAGCAATGGTAGGGCAAACATGATACGGTACACCATACAACACATCGCCAACTAAAAAAGTATTTTTACCCGTTATTTTGAAAATCATGTGTTCTTCGCTGTGACCTGTTGGTTCAAGGTTGGTTGCATTTAAAAAAAAGACCCGATTAGCAATTGGATTTTCGGACGCAATGGCTTTGTGACCGAGATCAATGCATATTGCGTCATCGGTTGGTTTTGAAATGATGCGAGTAACAACCAATGCAGCAAACAAATAATGTTGTTCTTTCAATATTTGCTCATATCCCTTATCCCAATAAATGTATGTGCCCGGACTGCATTCAATTTCTTTTCGTTTCGAATGAATGGAATAGGTAGGCGTACCCCCGGCAACGATGGTTAATTTCGTTTTATTTTTTTCTAAAATAGTTTTCTGCAATGATTCAACGCTCTTATACGCTTCATCACAGCGCTTTGCGCGGATATCAAGATCCGTATCACGCAAGTGCCCATCATACGCATGCAGCCCCACGATGTTAATACCTTTTAGTGATTTACAATCATCATATAATTTAAGTGCAGATTCAGAAACAATACCTGTTCTGTTCATGCCAACATTTAAATCAATGTAAACTTCAATGAATATCGTTTCATCAGAAAATACCTTTGATAAATGTTTAGCACTTTCAACATTATCAATCAGACAACTGAATTTTGTTTTTGGAAATCTCTGAACAAGTTCTGCAAGACGATTTGCTTTTGGTCCGATGGGTTGATAGGAGAGAAGCACATCAGGCGCACCAACCACGGCCAGCATTTCGGCTTCAGATATGGTAGCGCATTTGAATTTTTTGATGCCTGCATTCAACATCATCAACGAAACCTCAGCCGACTTGTGCGTCTTTACATGCGGCCTTAGTCGATTAACATCATCAATACTTTTTACAAGCGTGTCAATGTTATTCTTAATTCGATCTTCGTACAGCACAAGCGCAGGAGAATCGATAGTATCGATATTATCAATTGCAAACCATTCAGATGCTGCCATATTATTTTCCTTTACTACTTTATAGTTTTTATTCGATTAACGATTAACGATTAACGATTAACGATTAACGATTA
>DAIQPD010000134.1:0-11015 GCA_036787535.1 Chryseolinea sp. | reverse complement strand
AAGGTTAAGGTGTATCGTGTGCTCGACAAAATGAAAAAATATTTTCTTCAACAGAAATGAAACAAAAAATCACCATCATGAAACAACGACTCGATCTTTCAGATGAAGAGATCATTAGTTATATGGATTTTGACACACTCCGGAAGAAGCAAATGGACTTTGAAACCAGGAGAAGAAATCGATATACCCTTTTTAAATGGTTAGCTCCAGCTTTACTCATAATCTCTTTGGGAATTTGGTATTATGGCTTCTATGAGAATGAAGTGGAGATACCATCATCCCTACAAAAGGTAAAGTTGCAATCAGATCAATCACCTCCATCTGGTGAAACTATAGTACCCGCAATAGACACTGTTCTTGTGGAAGTTCTGAATGAGGATAAGGACTCTAAGCAGGTATCTTTAAAGCCGGTGCTTCCCACCAAGCCTACTGAGGAAAATACCAACGAGGAGCATGCTCCTATTGAATCAACCTATATTCAGGCGGAGCCTGTTGATGGATATGCGGCTCTATATACATTCTTAAATACTAACCTTCAATATCCAATTGAGAGTGTGAAGGATTCAATTCAGGGTGTTTAGACTATTTCGTTTATCATTAATGTCGAAGGTAAGCCTGAGAGTATTCAATTTAAAGAGTCATTAGGTGTTCCCTTTGAAGTAGAGTCTACGCGGCTTATTGAAAGTATGCCGCCTTGGAAGCCAGCCACTTTAAATGGCAAACCCGTAGCGAGTAAACTAGTATTACCAATCACGTTTCAGATTCAAACCGTTAAAGCGAAGAATTAGTTATGAAAAAGAGGATTGTATTATTCTTGTTCATGTTGTGCTGTGGAGTATCCTTTGCTCAACAGTTTAAAAAGAAAATGGAATTTGCATTACCTGATTCTGTTCAGGAAGCGCAATCGATTTGGGTTGACTTAGACAATGACGGCTTGCTCGATATTTTAATAGCAGCAAAAGTGAATACCAACAGGAGCTACCTTTATTTCATTAAAGGAGATACAGTTAATGCACCGGAACTATCCGCTGCGACAACTTCTATATTAAATCATGAAAGAATTGAAATAACTGATTACGATCTTGATAATGACATCGATGTGGTGGCATCTGGTAAAAAAAATGAGATTGACACTACAGCAGTTTATTTGAATATGGGATCATTTCAATTTGAAGAGCATTTTTTAAATGTACCTGTTTTTACAAAATCAGTATTTGCTGATTTAGATAATGACGCCCACTCTGAATGGGTTGTAACTGGAATTTGCAAGGGAGCACCGTATACAAAAATTCTAAAGCAAGAACAGAATTACCTCTGGAAGGTAGTTCACGATTCGCTTACATTTCAACTTTCTTCTCTTGAGGTATTTGATGCAAATGGAGATGGGCGATTTGATTTGTTCATAAGCGGTATAGCTAAACCAGATTCACTAGTAAGTGGATTCTTAATTAACCAAAATTCGTTTTACTTCAAACCAGATAGTTCGATGCTGCAACTCAAAGGAACTTCATCATCGGCCGATATAAATTCAGATGGTTTTTTTGATGTGCTTATCTCTGGAAAAGATTTGAATAATGTTTATCAAACAAAGTTATATACAAGTGCGAATAAAAAGTATACGATATCAAACTTCTCTTTATTGTTGAAAGATGCCCATAGTTTTATGGCTGATCTTAACTCCGATGGAATAGTTGATGTTAATTATTTAGGTAAGAATGATTTGGGTGATACCCTAAACATCAATCGCTTTGGTGATCAGGATTATGATACCTTAAATTCGTCTGGATTAGTTGCTCAGTACTTTGGCGATGTGGAGCATGATGGCGACCTTGATTTGATTCAACTCATTCAACGCGATTCTCTTTATATTGTGTTGTACGAAAATTCACCTCAACAAAAGAATACTGGCCCTAAGCGACCATTAACTGCCATAATACTTCCAGTCTTTAATCGCTTTTTTGTCTACTGGGATAAACAAACGGATGATCATACTCCAATTCAATCTTTAACATTTGACTTATTTGTAAATGGAGCCAACGACTATCAGGTTGGGTCATTCGATTTATTGAATGAAAAAAGACTTTCTGTAAGTCATGGAAATAATGGAACTGAGAATTTTAGATTGCTGAGCGGATTACCCAATGAAAATTTATCGGTTACAGTTCAGGCTATTGACAATGCTTTTCATGCTGGGGGTATCTGCATCGGTAATGGAGGAGGTAATTGTGGATTGGTAGAAGTAAATAGAGTAGAAACCTGTCATCATGAGAATGTTGTTTTACAATCTCCTCATAACGTGCTGTGGTTTTCTTTTGCTGATGGATTTATAACGTCTGCAAGTGAATTCACCTTTGAGGTAAATGCAACGGATTCCGTATTTTCCTACGATCCCCAATTAATTGCTTCTGGTTGTGATGCATTGAAAGTCTGGACGATTGAGATTAACGATGACACAATCAAAACAGAACTTACCACACGCTTTGCCTGTGTTGGTGCGCAACTTAATTTTGAAGTTGAGCCTGGATGGGAAATGATCAAGTGGGAAAGTGATCTTAAAGGTAATTTGGGTTCATCTCAAAGTATTGTTTACACGGTTACGGAAAATGATACCGTTTCCGTTACGCTAAAAAATGATCATGGTTGTACCATTCAAAGAAAGACAGCCATTCGAGTTAGTAAGCCTGATCTTGTAGTCGAGGCTGACCAATATAAAATCGTAAAGAGTGGTTCGGTTACTTTGGGTGCAAGCGGGGCTGAGCGTTACCTATGGACACCGGCATCATTTCTGAATCAGAATGATATACCGAATCCAATATCAACTCCCATTATGACCATACAGTACACCGTTACCGGATATGATTCTATTAATTGTTCGAGCCAGAAAGTGGTAACGGTTTCAGTTGAAGACAGTGGTTTTGTACCAACACTCTTTACTCCAAATGATGATGGCCAAAATGATGCATTGAAAATTTATGGACTTGTATCAGTCAACGACTTTTTCTTCGGTATTTACAATCGTGAAGGAAGTTTAGTGTTCAAGACTTCAGATGTTACGGAGGCCGTTCAGCGCGGTTGGGATGGAACAGTAAATGGAAAGATGCAACCCGGTGGAGTATATTTTTGGAAAGTGAAAGGAAGCTTGACCACCGGAAGGAAGGTGTTGCTGAATGGAAAAGAATCTGGTTCCATCGTTCTTATTCGATAGTTGATGTTTGATAAGAAATTCATTTTTACTTGTGTCTTGCTGCTTTTTATCGCGGGAGAAATTCATGCCCAATATTTTCAATTTAGTCAGTACAATTTTACACCACAGCGAATCAATCCTGCGCAGGTAAGTACTTCTGATTATGCCACACTTAGTTTTGATTATCGCAATCAGTCAACAGGTGGTGATTTTCATCTGAATAGTAATATCATCAACATGTCTTATCCATTGATTGCACGAAATGGAACGCGATGGTCTGGTATTGGATTGTCGTTGATGGATGACCGGTCGGGACAGGCAAGTATTTTTAAAACGAAAGAGGTTGGTTTATCCTACGCCATAACCATACCTGTTGCGAAAGGTCAAACACTTTCGCTTGGTTTTAAAGGTCTTTATCAATCACAGAAAATAAATTTAGATGGTTTGTATACAGGCTTACAATATATTCCGGATCGGGGGTTTGATGAATCCATTTCAAATGGAGAAAGTTTAAGCGGTGCAATCTATAATTACATTACGTTCAGCACCGGGTTGTATTGGCAGCGCGTAGATAAGAAAGGTGATAAGATTGCCTATTGGGGTATTTCTTTTTTTGATTTCAATAAGCCGGAGGATTCTTATTTAGAATCTACCAGTCAACTCAATTCAACTGCGGTCGCATCGTTGGGCTTCCGTCTTTACCACCAAGGTAATATTAGTCTTCTGCCCGAGCTTCTTTATACGAGAAACTCAAATCGAAATGTTTTGAATGTAGGAAATATTCTCCGTTACGAAATTAAACCGTATCCAAATCAGGTATCTGCTCATGTCGATTTGATTACAAAATATGTTATTGGTCGGTCCGGAATTATTGGTTTACAATTTCATAAAGAAATATTTTCTGTTGGCGTCAGTTATGATTTTCCTGTGATCGTTACGAATGTAGGCAACACCGGAGCGTTTGAAGTGGGATTGGAGTTTAGAAAATTAGTTCTTCCAAAAGGTAAGAAAGCTCGTCAGGAGCAACTTAAAAAGCAGCAAGAACAGGCGAAGAAAAATACTGCAACAAAGAATCAAACGAAAGCCGTTGTTAAGAAACCAGCGCCAGCATCTGATTCATCAAAAACAAAACCTGATGTGGCAAAGGAGGACTTGAGCACCCGACTAAAACAAAAACAAGATTCTGTACTAGCCAATGCAAATGCGGGTAATATTGAACATCAACCGTTGATTCTGGAGACGGCAACATTGCATTTCAATTTTGAATTTAATAGTGTAGTGCTTGATGAAGCTGCTGAAACGTACTTAAGTGATTTAGCAAAAGCATTGATGGATAATCCTGAATTAAGAATTAAACTTACCGGGCATACCGATAATGTAGGTTCTGCGAAATTCAATTTAAAGCTATCAGCTTACCGCGCTCAAACCCTTAAAGATTACCTTATTGGAAAAGGTGTTGACGAAAAAAGAATAACATCAGAAGGAAAAGGATTGAGTGAACCTTTAAATGATAATCTAACTCCGGAAGATCGCGCTAAGAACAGACGCGTTCAACTCACTATTCTCTATGAGAATTGATTCTGATCTTTTTTGAACTTCTTCCATTCTTCTTTGCTGTTGATGTTTATCAACGATCGCGTATCCGGAACAGAAATAATGTTGATGTTGGATCGCTTTAAAAAATCGCGAGGACTAATTTTTCCTTCGTTGAAAAATTGTATCAGCTGATCAAATGCCGAGGGTTCCCAAATGGTGAGTAGTGGTTCAGGATTTTTTCCATCAGAGTCGAAGAAACACGTTGCTGTTTTAGATTGATCACGATGTTGAATAAGGTATTCAATAATAGACTCATCAATCATGGGCATATCAACCGGCACCGTTATCCAGGCAACATTTTTGTTGAATTGAAGAGCGCTTAAAATTCCATTCAGCGGACTATCCATTTGAAACGCATCAGCAAGTGGATTGCAAGAAGGAGGAATAGCATCAGCCGTTTTGCGCGATGTGAAAACTTCCTGGCAATATTTGCTTAGAAGTTCTAGTACATGTTCGCGTTGTGGTTTTCCGTGATAGTCTATTACACTTTTGTCGAAGCCCATCCTTGCACTTTTTCCACCGGCAAGTATTAATCCGTAAAGTGATTTGGAAAAAGCAGGATTAATGTTCTTCTCCATTCACAATATCTTTTCCGCAATGCGGGCATATTACTGATTCTTTCTTGTTGATATCTTGCATGGCAGAAAAGAACCCTGATGAAAGTATACCAACAGGTAATGCAAGTAAGCCCACGCCAGCAACCGCAAAGATTCCACTCAAAAATTTCCCGAGTGTAGTAATGGGAATCATATCGCCATAACCAACGGTGGTGAGCGTTGCAATGCCCCACCACATGGTAGCGGGTATGCTGCTGAATTTATCAGGCTGTGCGTCTCGCTCCGCATAGAACATGATAAACGACATGATCACCAAAATGAACATGATGAAGAAAAAGCTTAATAGAAGCTGTTCTTTACGATCGTTTAATACACGTTTAAATATGTTGAGTGCGTGAAGGTAACGTGTAATCTTAAACATCCGGAACAAGACCATCAACCGGAACAAGCGCAAGAAGCGGAGATCTACAAAAAAGAAACCCAGATAGAAAGGTAGAAAGGCCAGCAAATCTATAATGGCCAGTGCAGAGCCTATGTATCTTACTCTGCCGCCTATGGGATCTTTGTACTTTTGATTTTCAACAATCGAATAGACGCGAGCAATGTATTCGATGGTAAAGAAGAGAACGGAGAACTGTTCGAATGTATTAAAAAAATCTACATACTGCTGGTCAATATCTTTTACCGAGTCTAATACAATGGCCAGGATGTTGAGAACAATGATGGTGATTAAAACAGTTTCAAAAATTTTCTCAAGAACGCCACCTTTTTCATTTGGTGTAAGCGTTAAGTAGAGCCGTTTGCGGAATGTCATAAATTATACGCTGCGTTTAAAATCTTTTTTACCTCCGGTTTTTTCCATTAATTTTATTTCTTCTACAATAATGTTATGCGAAAGTGCCTTGCACATATCGTAAACGGTTAGTGCAGCAACCGAAACAGCCGTAAGTGCTTCCATCTCAACTCCGGTTCTTCCGGAAAGGGTGGCTGTACTTTCAATCACAATTTTACCTTTTGAAACAGAAATTCTGATCTGGCAATCTTCTAAACCTATCGGATGGCAAAATGGAATAAGTGATGAAGTTTGCTTGGCACCCATCACACCAGCGATGATAGCGCTTTGAAATACCGGACCTTTTTTCGTGATGAGTTCATTATCTTTAATCTGTCGAAGAATGGCGGAACCAACATGAACTATAGCTTGTGCCTTAGCGATTCGTTTCGTTATCGTTTTTTCAGATACATCCACCATTGCCGGATTTCCGGCCGAGTCGATGTGTGTTAATTTCTTTTTAGTCATGTACCTTGGGCCTTTAACAAAGTTATAAATAAATCAGATGGTAAACGTAAAGGAAGCGACCTCAATCATCCAGACATCTATATACCGACCGGTTGTTCAGAAGGTAGAAATTGAAAAGGCTGTTGGTCGGGTGCTGGCAGAAAGTATTGTGGCCGATCGGGACTTCCCACCTTTTAACCGGGTGGCCATGGATGGGATTGCTATTTTGTTTGCATCATGGAAGGAAGGAAAACATTCATTTTTCATAGAAGCCATCCAGGCGGCAGGCGAGCCACAGAAAAAGCTGAACGATAAAGGTAATTGCATTGAGGTGATGACAGGAGCGATGTTGCCTGAAGGTACCGATACGGTTATTATGTATGAGGATCTAAAAATTGAGAATGGTGTGGCAATCATTCTGAACATTGATATTTCAATTCAAAAAAATATTCATGTAAGGGCTCAGGATGTTCGCTCTGGAGAGGTATTGCTGAATCCGGGAATGATACTTTCACCAGCTGAAATTGCTTTACTGGCTTCTGTAGGAAAAAATGAAGTAGAGGTTTTATCTCGGCCAAGGGTTTCAATTGTTTCAAGTGGTGATGAGTTGGTAGCGGTAAAGGCTACACCGGCACCACACCAGATCAGACGATCCAATACCTATGCTCTGCAGGCAGCAATGCTCACATTGGGTTGCGATAGTGATACCTTTCATTTACCGGATCAAAAAGAAAGCATTGTTAAGGCTTTGCGCGAAATGATATTGAAGTATGATGTCATCATTTTATCCGGTGGTGTATCAAAAGGAAAATTTGATTATATACCTGATGCCCTTAAAGAGATTGGCATAAAGAAACTTTTTCACCACGTGAATCAACGCCCGGGGAAACCATTCTGGTTTGGAGTTTCAGATGAAGGGAAGATCGTCTTTGCATTACCCGGCAATCCGGTTTCTACCTACATGTGTTTTTACCGATACATAAAACCGTGGTTGTACAAAAGTTTAGGAATAGAAGTAGAAACTATCCAGGCCGAATTGGCAACTGATTTTTCTTTTGAGCCCAATCTTACGTATTTCCTTCAGGTAGAAGTAAACCTTGAGAAAGGTAAGTTAAGAGCCTATCCGCGACAGGGTGGAGGCTCTGGAGATTTTGCTAATCTGAAGGAGGTAACGGGTTTTTTAGAATTGCCTTCTGATCGATCTGAATTCAAATCAGGAGAAGTTTTTGATTATTTTTCCTTCCGGTGATTATGTCAATGAGTAATCTTTTGGTTGGCATTTTGATTGGAAATAAAGTTTACCATTGGTGCAGTAGTGGTCGGCTATTCAATAGGCTTCAATACTTGCCAGCAATTCCTTTGCTTTTTTTATGGTTAATCTTTTTACATACATTTCAGTCACTTAGTATTTTAATTTTTCGTGCATAAGCAGAATCTTCTTTTAATTGATCACTTAACCTTATAATGTCAAAATTCAGATCTTCTGCAACAATATCGAGGTATGAGTTAATGATTTTCACATCCCTTACGTCCTCTCTATAGTTATCAATCAGTGAAGCAATCAATACCCCCAAAATCATAAGACTCAATTCTTTCAGATATTCTTTTAGTTTCATTGCCTCTTTTTTTTGTTGTTAACTTGCTTAATTTTTCACTATACCTGCAGTGTCTTTATTGAGAAACTCTCTTTTATATTTCCGTGCCTTATGTCCAACGTTTATGTGTATGAGGTTGCTGGTTTAGGATTGCAAAATTCTCTCACTTTACAAAATATTTTAAGTTGATAATGCCAAGATCTTAATCAATCTCCGCCATGGACTAGTGTTGTCGTACGCTTCGACATGTCCATTCTTCTATTTGCGAATTGAATTTTGCTTGCTCGTAAACAACAGAATAGCGTCTTCAAATGTCGGGATAGCCGTCCCCATATGTTCTAAATTTCTATATACCTCCGTCTGAATATTGAATTTCTTGTCAGTCAATATTTGCGAAAAATCTTCGAAATCGTTCGGTTGATTTTCTACCACTTCAAATTCTCCAATTGTTAGATACAGTTTTATGTGCTCACTATTCTTTTTAGAAAACGTGGAACTCTCTAGTGCATCAAGCAAATAATTGTCATGGTAATATAGTGAAGGACTTGCTGCAACGAAATTATTGAAAACAGGTGAATCAATACGTGGGCGGGTTAGAGTATATAACACAAAGTAACCGCCTAATGAATGCCCCATAATGGTTCTATTCAATTTGTCTGTTCGGTAAACTGAATCAATTTGTTTTATTATCTGTGTCCGAATGAAATTGTAGAATTTATCACCTTCACCACTAATTTTAAAACTGTCAGCAGCAAGCGCCTTGGGGAAAGTATAATCACGGTTTCGCAATGAATCCATGACATAAGCATTTTTATATCCAATACCGACAATGATTGGCTCAATTGAAATCTTTTTCTTTTTAACATAGTGGTCTACAGCATTGGCAATCGGATCAAAGTATGCATTGCCATCAAGAAGATAAACTACCGGGTAAGTTTGCTTTTTATTTCTGGAGTAATCCCTGGGCAGTTTTACAAATAGACTGAAAGGTTCTTCTGAAAAGTCTGACTTTAAAACGAAAGTGGGAGGTGTTTCTTCATCATCCAATTCATCGGGAGCATGCTTATCCGTTAGCGCTGTTATGTATAGACAGTAATGATGAGGCGGACGAGTCCATTGTCCTAAACTTGTTTTTCTAAAGAAACTCTTTGATGAACCACCAATCTTTACTTCATAAAATATTTGCTTGACGTCTTTTTCGGCTTCAGGGATAAACTCTAATGAGACAAGCACAGTACCTTTAATAAGAATGTTATAATCAGATAAATCGAATGTTGACCATCCTTCTTTGACAGGATGTCTTTGCATAATACTTTTTTCAACTATTCTTTCTTTTGGTGTATTATCATCAAGATCAAACCTGTAAAAGTTGATTCTGAAATTCGCACTGTCTGGTCTTGATGAATTGATATGGATGTTAAGTGAATTTATTTGAGCAAGCGTATTTCCAAGATTGATTACCTGACCAATCTCAAAGCTGTCATCTTTTTTAAAGATTCCATCTGTAAAATGAATAGTGCCCCTTTTTTTAATACCATACTTTTTCTCGACCAGCTTTTCTCCTGAAATAACAACTTCGTTAAGTTGAGTGGTTTTTTCCTTCAGTTTTATAATTATATTTTTAGCCGACACTAAATCTTTGATTGAAAGATTTGATTCATAATGCCCAACCATCGAAAAGGTTAAGCTGTCATTTTGATTTTCAAAGGGAATAAGGATAGCAAAAGAGCCGTCTTCTTTTGAAACCGTGCCAATGTTCTTTTCTTTTATTCCAATATTGACATACGACAAAAGATTCTGATTCTTTGCGCTTATTACCTTTCCAATAATTTGTGTTTGTGAAAAGCTATAGTTAATGCCGAAGCTCAGGATAGTAAGTAGCCAAAGGGAGAGAGGTTTTAAAATAGCCACAGGTTTAGGTTTCTATATGGATGAATGATTTGCCTTTATAGTTTTGGGTGTTCAGTATATTTTAAGTTGATAATACCATGGTACCCAGGCAATACCTTGTTAGCGGTTTGTTGTTTTTCATGATGCTGGTTCGTAGTAAAATATTGTTGCACCTGAATTCAGGGATTTTGTTTTAATAAGTTTGAGCATAGTGCGGTGCTTAATTTGATCGAACAATGGCAGGCCTTTTCCTTCTATTATGGGATGGATACAAATTTGAAATTCGTCAATGAGATTGCTATTCAACAGTTGAATAATTAAACTCCTGCTTCCAATAAAAATGTCTTTGCCGGGTTTTTGTTTTAGCTCTAAAACTTCTTCATCAAGTGGTTTGTCTGCAAGTTTTGCAGAGTCCCAACCGGTGTCTTTCATTGTATTGGAGAAAACAAGTTTTTCAATTTTGTTTATTGAAATGGCAAAGTCATTCATTGATTTTTCGGCAGATGGATTTTTCAATAGGGTTTGCCAAAATTGCATGAGTTGGTAGGTTGTGCGTCCATAGACTATAACACCTGCATTATTCAAGAGGGTAGTATAATGATCATGGAGTTCCTCATCAGCGGCAAACCCTGCGGTATGGTCGCAAAATCCATCGAGCGTCATGTTAATAGCCGCAATTACTTTTCTCATCATCTAATTTTTAGTTGTCTGTCAGTTTAACCGGAGCCGTCTTTTACCATGAGGATATAAGCCGTGGTGGGTCTTCGAAGCGCGTTACTGTCTCGTCAAACAAAACATTGATTTGAAAGACTAAACTACAAATTTACGCTGAAGTCACCATTGATTATGCACAGTTCATAGTGTACTAACCCCCTATAAGTTGGACAGAATCGTTGTTTAAAATGTGTAGTGCT
>DAIQPD010000334.1:0-2186 GCA_036787535.1 Chryseolinea sp. | reverse complement strand
TCATTTAACGACATGGTGATCAAAGCAACTGCCGCGGCCATTCGTCAGAACCCAGATGTGAATGTAAGCTGGTTGGGTGATAAGATGCGTAAGAATCACCACATCCACATTGGTGTGGCTGTCGCAGTGAAAGACGGATTGCTTGTTCCGGTTATTCGCTTCGCTGAAAATAAATCATTGTCTCATATTGCTGTTGAGGTTAAAGACCTAGCACAAAAAGCACACGATAAAAAACTTCAACCTTCTGATTGGGAGGGAAGTACTTTTACCATTTCTAACTTAGGAATGTTTGGTGTTGAAGACTTCACGGCCATTATCAATCCTCCTGATGCTTGTATCCTCGCTATTGGTGGAATTAAAGAAACACCGATTGTAAAGAATGGTCAGGTAGTTCCGGGTAATGTAATGAAGGTTACCTTATCGTGCGATCACCGGGCGGTTGACGGGGCGGTTGGAGCTGCATTCCTTAAAACACTTAAAACGCTTTTGGAAGAACCAGTTCGGATTTTGATATAAGTTCAAAGTTTCAGGTTCAAGGTTAGCGGTGCCACCACTCAAAGTGGTGGCACCGCTATTTAAACCAGTTTCTGGTTTTGAGTTCAACACTAAACACTGGTATCTGAATTAATATGTTAGCATTTTAAATCCAATGCGACCTGTTTTATCGTATCTTCTGTACTCAAAATACAAATTCAAAATTTTGAGAATTTAACTATGAGATTAACACAAAATGTAATTGCACCTACCTTTAATTTGAAAGACATTTATGGAAGGATGATTGATCTTGAGCAATACAAAGACAAGAAAGTATTCCTTGGATTCTTCAGACACGCGGGCTGTCCGTTTTGTAATATCCGTGTTCATAACCTGACCAAAGTACATCCGGAAATGAAGGATAAGGGATTGGAGATGATTTTCTTTTTTGAATCGAAAGAGAATGTTTTGTTAAGAAGTACTTTTCACAAAGAGGTATCGCCAATACCTTTGATCTCTGATCCAGAAAAGAAAATATACGGAGCATACGGTTTGGAAACCTCTGGTTACAAATCAGCAGTAAGTCACTTAACTACTTTTGTTCAAACCGCCTTTAAGGCAAAAGCATTGGGCGTACCCATGCATACCATGGCCGATGGGGAATCGATCAGCACCATGCCAGCTGAGTTCTTAATCGATAAGGGATTAGTAATTAAAGAACTTCATTATTCAGAACGATTGAATGATCGGATGAATGTTGATATGATCAGAGACTTTGCGAGCCAGTAGAATTATGATGACAGTCTGAATTTTAAAAGAACAGAATGTTAATTTCGCGTATGCAAAAAATTCATGCAACAACTATTCTGGCCGTCATTCATAATGGACAAGTTTCTATTGGTGGCGATGGTCAGGCAACTATGGGTAATACCATTGCTAAAAGTAACGTAAAGAAAATCCGTAAACTTCAGGATGGAAAAGTGCTTACAGGGTTTGCCGGATCAACTGCTGATGCTTTCACTCTTTTAGATCGCTTTGAGGAAAAGCTGAATGCATATGGGGGCAATATGAAGCGGGCTGCAATTGAGTTGGCAAAAGATTGGCGCATGGATCGGTATCTAAGAAGGTTAGAGGCCATGTTGATTGCCGTTAATAAAGACGAGATATTAGTGCTCTCTGGTACAGGCGATGTATTGGAGCCAGATAATCAGGTGGCAGCTATTGGTTCCGGATCAATGTATGCTCAATCGGCTGCGCTGGCGTTGAAGAAACATGCAGCACATTTATCAGCTGAGGAAATTGTACGTGAAGGCCTTACGATCGCTGCGGACATTTGTATTTACACCAATCATAATTTAGTGATCGAAAAAATTGGATAAAGGCTACGATCGTTTTTGATCAAATAATTTTCTGTAAAAAAGTCGCCTGGCTAATTCAACCGGGCGACTTTTTGTTTTTGATTATTACCTATAGTACTTATAAGAATTTCTTAACATCTGAATATGGAAGTTGGAAAGCATCGCTTACTCCTTTGTAAACCACTTCACCGTGAATGATGTTTAAGCCATTGCGTAAGTCAGTATTATCTTGTGATGCTTTCTTCCATCCTAAATTTGCCAAGCGAATAGCATACGGTAGGGTAGCATTGGTTAATGCTAATGTTGAGGTGTAAGGAACAGCACCCGGCATGTTGGCAACGCAATAGTGAACCA
>DAIQPD010000133.1:0-11183 GCA_036787535.1 Chryseolinea sp. | reverse complement strand
CCTATCCGATGCATCAGCAAAAGCTTTATACGGATCGCGTGCCTCTAATGGTGTAATTATTATTACTACCAAACGTGGAAAAAATGGCACAACCAATATATCCTTTGATGTTCAGCGCGGCATCATCGATCCGGTAAAAAAACTTGAGCTGATGAATGCTACACAATTACTTGAACTCCAACGGGAAGCCGTTAGCAACGCAGGATTAAATCCGGATAGCTTTGGTTTGATAGAGGGTGTTACTGACGGTGTGAATACCGACTGGCAAGATGAAGTATTGCGCAGAGGTATTATGCAGCAGTATCAGCTATCAGCAACAGGAGGTGACGATAATACACAATTTTACGTCAGCGCGAATTTCAGGGAAGAAGAAGGTATACAACTCAATAATAAATTCCAGCGCCTTGGTGTTACCATAAACCTCGATCAAAAACTTACTCAAAAGCTTTCGCTTGGTACCAACATCACTTTTTCGAGGTCGCTTAATATGCGCGTAAAGGGTGACAATTTTTTAGATGGTGTATATTCGGGTGCCATAAAAAGTTTACCCTTTAATGTAGCCTACGATGAAAATGGTGCGCTTGTTGGCCCAGCTTCTCCCCTGTATGCAGGCTTTCCAAATTTCAATCCGGTAGGTCAGGCTTTATTACCCCGATTCAATACTATATCGGTAAAAGCCTTGGGGAACCTCAACCTTACCTATCAGTTTAATCCTGACTTGAAATTTAAAATACAGGGAAGCCTGGATTACAACAACGTTACTGAGGATCAGTATGAATCTTCCCAAACCGCCATTGGTGGCTTTCTACCTAGTGTTGGTGGTCAGGGATATGGAATATTCAGTGCGGCCACCACCAGCAACGTAAATTACTTCGCCACACTATCGTATAAAAAAGACCTACCAAAAGGTCAAAGACTAAGTGCATTACTCGGTTCAGAGTTTTATGATAACAATTCGCTTGGGGGAAACATACAGGGTCGAATATTTCCGAGTGATGATTTTACCTATATACAATCTGCCGGAGTTGTTGATGACGGGAGATCCTTTCGCACAGCATCACATTCCATTCTTTCTTTTTTTGGTGAAGCACGATACGATTACGAAGATCGTTTTTTAGTTACGCTCAGCATGCGAGCCGATGGTTCTACAAACTTTGGTGCGAATAATAAATTTGGATACTTCCCCGCTATCTCTGCTGCGTGGAGAATTTCACAAGAAAAATTCTGGAAGTATGACATCATCAGCGATCTAAAGCTAAGAGCGAGTGCAGGCCTCTCTGGAAATGAACGAATTGATCCATTCACATTTCTTGGGCAGTGGGGTTCATCCCCTTACAATGGGAGTTCCGGTGTTATTCCGTTCAATGTAAAAAATGAAAATATTAAATGGGAAACCACCAGTGAAATAAATATTGGTTTAGATATTGGTTTATTGGAAGGGAGAATTCAAGGGGTAATCAATACCTACTATAACAAAACAACCGACCTGCTTTTGTTCAAGCCACTTTCCTTAACCACCGGATTCCCTGGCATAGATGATAATGTTGGTGAAATGGAAAATAAGGGAATTGAATTCAGTGTATCATCAGTCAATATTGATAAGGATTTGCGATGGACTACTACATTGAATCTATCCAAGAATTTAAACAAAGTTTTATTTCTTCCAGACTCTACGCCACTATTCAGAGGTTATACAGGACAAGGTGTTGATCGAACGAACATCGTTAAAGAAGGAGAACCACTCGGATCTTTTTGGGGTTTAAATTATTTGGGTGTTAATTCCGCCACGGGCGATGCCATATATCAAGATCGAAATAAAGATGGCGCTATTACCAATGCAGATGCCATGGTTATTGGAAATGCCCAACCTAAATTAATTGGAGGTATAACTAATGCCTTTCAGTACAAGCGGTTTGACCTTTCCATCTTTTTCAATTTCTCGCTTGGCAATAAGGTATTGAACTTCACAAAAGCATCCACCGTAAATATGGGTGATGATATTCAAACCAATCAATCCATTGACGCATTACGCAGGTGGAAAAACCCGGGTGATATAACCGATATACCACGCTATGAGTTGAACAGTACGGTAAATAATTTAACCAGCAACCGGCTGTTAGAGGATGCTTCCTATCTCCGATTAAAGAACCTTAGCTTCGGCTACAATTTACCTCCTAATATCATAAACAAATTAATGCTTAGTCAACTTCGCGTCTATGCATCGGCAACAAACTTATGGACGCTCACAAAATACAGTGGCTCTGATCCGGAAGTTAGCACACTGGATGGATCGACTACGGCACAAGGCATCGATTTCTTCACGTTGCCACAGGTAAGAACAATTGCTATAGGACTTAATGCTACGTTAAAATGAAAAACATAAAATATTCATATTGTTTTATCATTCTGCTTCTTGTGGCGAGCACATCTTGTGATATACTCAGTCCTGAACCCATTGATATTCTTACCGATGATGTTGTGCTGAACGAGGCGAATGATGTTCCTGCTGTAGAGATTGGTTTGTATAGTGCCTTCCGCCCCATTATTCCGGCAGCTGTAATTTCAGGCGATGCTACAGCAGACATGCTTCAATTCAGAGGTACGTTTAACCAATACCGCGAATTGGGCACCAAGCAAATTACCTCATCGAATGGTTCGGTCACTGCTTTATGGGCGAGTATCTATAACACCATCTATATCGCCAATTTCATTATCGAAAAACTGCCTACGGTTCCAGGTGTAACAAGTACTGATCGTAATCGTGTTCTTGGAACCGCGCATTTCTTAAGAGGATACGCTTACTTCCTCGCGCTTTATACGTATGGAGGTGTACCTAAAGTAACGGGAATATCAATTGAAGTAAACAGCAACATCGCCCGCGCATCAGAAGAAGAAATTCTGGATTTTATATTAGAAGATTATACTGAAGCATTGGATAAGCTGCCGGTACAAGCAGGTAACGCGGGTTATGCCAGTGATTATGCATTACGTGCCGCTCTGGCAAAATATCATTTATACAATGAAGACTGGACAAAGGCTGAGCAATTCGCAACCAATGTTATCGCGTCAAATGAATTTACACTTGAACCAGAATATCAATCTTTGGTGACGGAAGATTTTACGGACGAAGCGATCTTTGAAGTGGGCTATACTCTTTCTGATGATCCTGGGACGGATCCGAATATCGGGTTGAATAATATTTTTGTAGGCAGAAGAGAAATGATTCCATCCAATCAATTATTGGTTGCATTAGATGGAGTCAATTCAGGAGACCGGTATCTTTCTGTTTCCTTTGACTCCAGAAATCTAAAGGGAAATGACAACGGCTACTCGGTTGCCAAATATGGAACAGCGGATGCGAATAACAACAATGTAGTTGTCTTTCGACTTGGAGAAATGCATCTCATTCGCGCAGAGGCGAGAGCGAATCTCAATAAGGTATCCGGAACAAATAGTGCGCAGGAAGACATCAATGCACTGCGCACTCGCGCAAACGCTCCACTGGTTGGATCCGTAACACAAGCCCAGATGTTAAGTCTTATTGAAGAAGAAAGAAAATATGAATTGGCTTTCGAAGGACATCGTTGGTATGATCTGGTTAGAACGGGTCGGGCGAAAGCGGTGATGACTGCATTTTCTTCCAATTGGAAAGATGCTTATGAATTGTGGCCCATTCCGCAACGTGAAATTTTGAATAATCCATCTTTGGCAGACGATCAAAATCCTGGATACTAAATGAAAAAAGTAGCAACCTTATTCTATATCCTTGGTGTGTTTGCAATGACAAATTGCGAAACAGAACGCATCATCTTTAAAGGTCCTTACTTCGTTCGGTTTACAGAATCATCACGAACTGAAAAAGAGAGCTTCAGCAAAATTATTGATATTGAAATCCATCAGTCAGAACCTGTATTGGAAGAAGATATAACCATTACCTATTCCATTGGTGGCGATGCACGCGAAGGAATTGACTATGTTATTCTTGGTGAACGTGGAAAAGTAGAGATTGCCCAAGGTGAATACTTTGGCAATGTTCAAATTCAATTGATTAACAATGCCAATAATATCATCCGGAGTCAGGAAATTACCTTTACCATTGAATCGGTTAGTACCGATCAACTGCAGGTAGGGCAAGATGAAAGTGCCATTGGTAAAACCTACACCTTCACCATTGTTGATGATTGCATACTAGGTGGGACTTATATCGGACAACGCGGATCGCCAAACGTTACCGACATTACCGTTACAAGTTCGGATTGCGAAACATACCGACTCTCCAATTGGAATATCAATGTGTTTAGTACAGATACCGAAATGGATTTAACGTTTATTGATAATGGCGATAATACCTTAACCATTCCTCAACAAGAAGAAGAAAATCTTTCTGAAGAATTGGCAACCATTCGCGGAGTTGGTATCGTTGATCCAATAACACGTCAAATTATTATGACCATAACCCTCGTTGATTTTGAAGACCAGCCTGAAGTATCATTCACCCTCATACCGGATTGATATGAAAACTACATACATCATTATTCTCTTTATGGTAGCCTTAAACTTCTCCTGCTCAGAAGAACTTAAACCTACTCCTTATACGTACACTCAAATTTTTACAGGTGAGAATAGCAAGACCTGGAAATTAAAATTTTTGGAAGAAACACTCAATGGAGAAATAATTGAAACATTTACTATCAATTGTGCATCCGATGATAAATATACTTTTTACGCGAATCCTGAACGTTCGTATGAAGCTACAACCGGGTCAAAAAAATGCAGCGATGGAGAAGCAAATACTATAACTGATTCATGGTCCTTCAACAATGCATCGGCAACACTTACCATGTTACTTCCATTCTTTACTACAGAAGGAAGTTTGCCCTTCATTGTAAAGGAAGCGAAGAAAAATAAAATGGAATTGGAAATTTTCTTTGATGAAGAAGGAACGGAAAGTTACCGAGTCCACTTCGAAGCTACAGATGAAGATTAAGTGAATATTATGGGATTACGTCTTGCTCTATTTTTTTGTTTGTTTACCGGATTTGTTACGCTATCCAATGCACAGCAAACTCCTGTTGATCCTCCACGCACCTGTGCTACCATGGAGCAAGACAGTGTGAACAAATTAAAGTATCCGAGACGCAGCACGCTTGATGATTTCGAGGAAGCCATTCAGCAAAGAATGAAAGAAATTCAAGCGCGTGAAATAGCTTCAGGTAGAAAACAAAGCACTCTTCTTTCTATTCCAATTGTAGTACACATCATTCATAATGGTGAAGCCATTGGCTCAGGTACAAATATTAGTAAGGCTCAGGTACAAGCACAAATTGATGTCTTGAATGAAGACTTCAGAAGGAAACCAGGAACACCAGGATTCAATAATAGTCCCGTAGGCGCAGATATTGAAATCGAATTTTGTTTGTCGCCTGTGGATCAAAACGGTATTGCATTAAGTGAGCCTGGCATTCATCGTTTTAACGGTAACAAATCAAGCTGGACACGCGAAGAAATTGAAGGAGGTTTGAAATCATCCACCATCTGGAATCCAAATTTATTCTACAACATCTGGACAGTGCGGTTTGGTGGTACAAGTTCCAACTTATTAGGGTATGCTCAGTTCCCCGATCAATCGGGATTGTCAGGGTTAAATGAAAGTGGTGGTTCTGCATCTACAGATGGTGTAGTCGTTCAATATTCTTCTTTTGGCTCTGCAGATAAAGGCAGCTTCCCTGTTATGCAAGCACCGTATAACAAAGGCAGAACATTATCACATGAAACAGGACATTGGCTTGGGCTCCGACACATTTGGGGAGATGGAAATTGTGCTGACGATTTTGTGTCAGATACACCACCAGCAGCAAGCGCAAGCTCAGGCTGTCCTGTTGGCCGGGTTAGTTGTGGAGCAACCAATATGGTTGAAAACTACATGGACTATACGAACGATGCCTGCATGAATATTTTTACGATTGGGCAAAAGACAAGAATACGCGCAGTGATGGATCTGAGCCCACGAAGAAAATCCTTGCTGGCTGCAAACCTCTGCAGTCCGATTGTTGCGGATATACCTACACCCAATTTTACTGCCGACAAACAATTGGTTTTATTAGGTGGTGAGGTAAACTTTACCGACCTCTCAACCAATTTTCCGAATGCATGGAGCTGGACATTTGAAGGCGGTAATCCAAGTGCATCAATTGAACGTAATCCAAAAGTAAAATATACGATACCCGGAATTTATAAAGTTACCTTATCGGCTAGCAATTCGCTTGGTACTTCCGCTCCATTGGAGATCGATAGTTACATTACGGTTTCAGAGGAAGGATTGTGTGGATCAGCCACAAACTTTTCAGAGTCTTACACACCCAGTACGATTCAGTTATCCGATTATGGAATTTACACTGGCTACCTCACAGGTCACAACAGTTTAAAAAGCAAAGGTATTTCTGAAATCTTTACCAATGCCTTAGGCTACGAATACATCAGTGGAATGAACATCACCTTCAGTCATGTTTATTCTACCAGCGAAGACGCAACGGTGACTGTAGTTGTTTGGAATGCACGAGGACCTCAGAGCGCACCAGGCTCAGTTATTGAAAGGAAAGTTGTCTTGCTAAAACAAATTCAGGAAGACATTGAAAACAATCGTGCTACCACAATTGTGCTTGATAGAGAATCGCCAGTATTCGGAAAACCTTTCCATGTCGGCATCGAATTGAATTATGATGGAGATTCATTAGCCATACAATCTTCATTGGATGGTGAGTCGACCAAAGCAACCTCATGGATTCAGAATGAAGCTGGAGTCTGGCATCCATACGCCATTGACTTCGGAGCCAATATCGCTATGAACATTGAGCCCATTATCGGTATGAATCCATCGGTTCAGGTATCAGCATCAAAACAATTAATTTACCCGGGCGAAGAGGTAACACTAAACGGACGAGGCGCCAGCATTTTTGTTTGGAGTACCGATGATGGCGCAGTGCAAGACTATACCGGGCCTCAATTAATTATACAACCAACCACTTCTACCATTGTTACCACCAATGGTTCGGGATTGGAATTGTGTAACAATGTTGCATACACCACTATTTACATTAGAGAAGATATTACCGGCACTGAAGATGACCTATTATCAAACAGCATTATGCTATATCCAAATCCGGGACAAGGTAATTTGAATATCGTAATGGAAAATAATTTTCTTGGAGACGTTAATCTAAGTCTGGTTTCAGTAATAGGAAACGAAGTATTACAACCGATTACGATGAAGAAAGGCGAGGAAAAATTAGAGCACAACATAAACACTTCCACGCTTCAGACCGGAATTTATTTTGTAAAGGTTAGACTGGAGGGTCGAACGATTGTAAAAAAATGGTTTAAGAATTAAGTCCAATGCCGCTCAAACGATATTGAAAATAGAGCTTAAAAAAGCCAAAAGATTTAAGTAAATTTAAAATGTGTAAACATCTGAACATGAAAAAATATAGCGCGCTCCTACTTTCTGGTTTAGTCATTGCTTTGCTTGGATCCATATCTTCCTGTAGTGAAGATGAACCCTACGTAAAACCTAAACTTTCATTTGCTGAATCTTCTATGACAGTTAATGAAATTGATGGAACAATTGAAATCGAAGTTGTACTAGACAAACCTGCAGCAGAAGATTTTACGATCAGTTACGAATTAGACGGAGATGCTTATGACGAAATCAGAGCTGAGGAAGAAGATGAATTGGCTGACTTTGAAGTTGTTGGCGATTATGGAGAGATCGAAATCGAAAAAGGTGAAGATAGTGGAATCATCACGCTGCAATTATTTGCTGATTTTATTATTGAGGGCAATGAGAGTATTGAGATTGAAATTACCAGTGTTGATAGTGATAAGATTGAAATTACCAACGATGATGATATTGAAATAACGTTAGAACAAGAACAGGATGGAGTCTTAGTTGTTCTGGAGTGGGATGAGACCTACACTGATGTTGACATGGATATGTTGCTGAGAGCAGTCGATCTGGGGGGCAATGCGTCAACAGGACCTGTTGTTTGGGGATCTGTTAATGGAAGCTTTGTTTCCGGTGAAAGTATTTTTATACCGAAATCAATTGAAGACGTTGTATTCGGCTTAAGCTATACTTACTATGAAGGAACTGCGGAGCCTATGAACTTTACAGCAACATTTGCAGAAGCTGTCGATGGAGTCTTTGAAGCGGAAGAAGACCGACAAGTCTTTCAAGGAACGTATACGCTTGCAAACATTAATGAATGGACAAATTTTAATACGACAAAAGTTGTTCAAACTTTCGAAAACATTGCTGGTGTGTTTACTAATTTTTCAGAAATCACAGCGCCTGCAACTGGAAGTCGAACCATTTCATCTGAAAATGCTACATCAACATTTAATAAAACACATGGAGGCTTAGCAGAGCCAACCAATTTGAAGCTCCCATTAAAAAGTCTGAAGAAAAATTAATGCTCCAAATTTTAAAAAGAAAGGGAGTCATTATCATTAATGACTCCCTTTCTTTTTAAAATCGCTGTTCATTTCAACAACCTTCAGAAACAGATATTGAAACCGATTTAGTGAAAGAGTGAAATAGAGTACACTGCTAAAGTTGAAGTCTTAAAAGACGATCACAACATCTACAATTATCTATAGTGATAATAGCCCGGGCATTCTACATTTCCATGTAGCTTACGGATACGGACCCGATAGTTTAGCATAAACTCGTGTGTACCATTGGAGAACTTATTCAGGTCTGATGTTGTAGCATCATACGCATATCCAAAATGGATATGATCGTTTAGTTTTAAATCAACAAACCCGATAAAGGAATCTCCCAAACGATACGAGGCACCGAGACTGAACAAATCATAAAAAATAAAGGAGTTATTGATGTCAAAGCTAAGAGGCTGATTTTCCTGCGCGCGAACCAAAAACGAAGGACTCATTTTTACGTTCTCGGTCCTGGTAATGGGAAATACCGTTCCGCCTCTTAAGAAATAATACCGCGCTTCTTTCAATTCTCCCAACAAACCTTCTACTGAGTTCGCTATTTTGTTGTTCAATATAAAGGGAACAGAAAAACCAAGGAAGAAATTTTTACGATTGTAGTATAATCCTGCACCAAAGTTGGGCTTCACTTTATTGATAATGTTTGCAAAAGAAGCATCATCCGGATCGGTAAGATCAAGGTCATCGTAATCTGCACGAAGGATATTAACCCCACCTTGCAAACCCATTGCTAAAGTAGATTTACTAAACCGGAGCATGTAAGAATAGTTGGCGTAGATATGATCGTTCTTATAACTTCCTATCTCATCCCGATTTATCATGAGCCCTACCCCTACCTTATTCTTCATAAATGAAGAGTGACCACTGAAATTAAACGTCTTGGGTGAACCCGGGAAATTTACCCATTGGTTACGATACATGGTTGTAAGGCTCAACTGCCCATGATTACCGGCATAAGCAGGATTGATGACCAGTTCATTAAAATAGTATTGCGAGAACACGGGATATTGTTGAGCCAAACAACTTCCTGAAAAAGCAAGGGCTAAAAATGCCAATGAAAAAATTCTTTTTAAAGATACGTTCATGCGTTTACTTATTAATTAACAACCTCAAGATAACCCGCTACAGCTTTCGATCCATCACGTTTATCAATTACATAGAAATAGGTTCCACCCGGAAGCTCTGTTCCAAATAAGCTAATTCCTTTATTCGATTTCCCGTCAAAAAATATAACATCATTATCATATCCGTCTGCTTCAAAAACAAGTGTTCCGGCACGGTTAAAGATCTTCACAACGTTATCCGGGAAATTCTGAATACAATCAATCTGGAAAATTGGATTCTCTGCATCACCATTGACTGAGACACCATTGTAGGGTCTGATGTCATTCATCAGTTCTACTGTCTTGGTAGCATCACAACCCAGTATGGTTGTTACTGTAACCGAGTAAAGACCTGCAATAGCATTTTTTACATTTGGTCCGGTTATGATTACTCCATTTGGATCTGTCCATTCAATGGTAGCAATTTCTACATCAGCGATGGTTGTAAACAGCGTTAGGAATCCATCTGGTTTATCACAAGTAGCGGGTTCCACTTTGAAATTAAAATCAGGATCAATTGTTTGATCTAATATCTCTTCATCTACCGGTATTGAAGTACAACCTGTGATGCGGCTTGTTGCTGTCACCGTGTAGAAACCAATTGCCAGATTCTCGATCATTTCACCAGTAGATAGATACGTGGTGTCAGGAGCTACACCAACAAACCAGTCAAAAATATAATTGCTGGTGTTTCCTCCTACCGAAGCAGACAATGCACCATTATCTTCATCACAACTAGTCTTCATCGATATAATATCGATACTAGGAAAAGGTATTGGCAATGGAGCAAACGGCACCGTAACGCTTGTTGAATCCGAACAACCCGTTACAATATGAGAAGCCACTACAAAATAAGTACTGTCTGCAAGTCCTCCAACCTGACTTCCCTGAGCAAACTGATTGCCCGCAGGAGGAAGATCATCTCTGTACCAATCGAAAAAGTAATCAATCACATCTTCACCGATTACACTGGCTTCAGCAACACCATCAGCACTTGCAACCAACAGGTCACAATTTGAAAGTGATCGAAGCACTTGTGCCTGAATAGTAGGGAATAAGCGTTCATTTGTAACGGTAACTGTATCCGATGCAAAACAGGTAGCGTCAATTTGATCGGTTGCAATTACAATGTAGTTACCAGAATCGAGCGGTGCGAAAGTAAAGGCTGGTATCGTTGATGCATCCGTTATAAAAGTCTGTGATGGAAAATGTTCGTTGCTCCAATTGTAATTATATTGAGTCTGGCTGCCACTCGTAATGGTGGCGAATACCGTTCCATCAAAAGGGCTATTGCAATACGTTACCGAATTAGCTGAAGCCGTTAACAGAATAGGAGCCGTTATAACTGGCAATGTGTAGGTATCCAGAACAAAACATTTTGTTGTGTTATTAATAGCCTTGATGGTAAAGGTAAGACCAGGTGTTACAGCTGGATCTATATCTATTAAGTCAGCACCTTCAAAGGTGAATGAAGTAGTATCACTACCTATAAACCATCTATACTTAAACGGAGGTACCAGTGTACTTGTGCCAACAGCATCAACATGAAGTTCACCCAGAATATTACCA
>DAIQPD010000132.1:0-11188 GCA_036787535.1 Chryseolinea sp. | reverse complement strand
GGTGAGCAGAAAATCAAACAGATAAACGGGATCATCATTGTCATCAATGTTGTTATTTGGGCAGTCGGTTTGTTATTCCTCTTCCATAACCTTGGATATAATGTTACCGCCATTGTCGCGGGATTGGGTATTGGAGGTATTGCCATCGCGCTGGCCGCACAAAATATACTGGGTGACCTTTTCAATTACTTCGTTATCTTTTTTGACCAGCCATTTGAAATTGGTGATTTTATAGTGGTAGACGATAAAAAAGGTGCTATAGAATATATTGGAGTAAAAACAACGCGTATCAGGAGCCTTTCAGGAGAGCAGTTGATCATCCCCAACAGTGATTTAACAAATTCGCGTGTGCATAATTTTAAGCGTCTGGAAAGTAGAAGAACTGTATTCACTTTTGGTATTGTTTATAATACACCCATTGAGAAAATTCGGGCCGTACCCGGATTGATTAAACAAATTGTTGAGGAACAATCAAACGCAAAGTTCGACCGTGCTCATTTTGCTAGCTATGGAAGCTTTAGTCTTAATTATGAAGTCGTTTATTTTGTTGGTAGCCCTGAGTATAATGAATTCATGGATATTCAACAGACTATTAATTTTCGAATCTTTGAAGAGTTCAAGAAGAGAGAAATAGAATTCGCATATCCTACTCAAACTCTGTTGATGAACAAGCTAGTGGAATAATCGCTGATGGGTTCACTTTTTAGTCGACAGCCAAACCTATTTTTCCCATCATAGAGGTAAGATCCTTCTGTGTTCAAAGATGCACATGTAAAAGCACAGAGCTCAGGTTCTTTGCTTTTACATGGTAGCAGATAATTTAAGCACTAAATGATTTCGCAAATTCTACAGCAAAATCTTCCAATTTAATCTCGCTAAAGTTTAGTTTTTGCGCGCGGGCATCGGCTTGCATGGTACCCACTCGCAATGCATTTCCCATTTCGGTATAAGCACTGGCGTGAGTATCAGGTAGACCAGCTCCCAGTAATCCGGATTTTTGTTGCTCATCTGAAAACGTTACCCAATTCAAATCCTTATTAATTGACTTACCTAGTACCTTTGCAATCTCTGCACCGCTTCGTTCATCACCAATAACGTAACGAATCGAGTTTCCATTAAAGTCAAGATGTAGAAGTTCTTCAATTGCGGCAGCAGCAATATCTTTTGGGTGGACAAGGAATACTTTTTCCTGATCACCAAAATTGCCACCCATTATACCGGCTTGCTTAATCATTCCTATTTGCGCTAATAAGTTAAAATAGAAGTATGACGGCCTGAGATTTTTAACATTTAACCCACTCAATGTGTTGAGCATTTGCTCAAAATCATAAAGACCATTAATAGGACCAACACCATCCTTTAGGTGTGCACCAATGCTGCTTAAGTTCACCACATACTTTACTTTACTGGATCGCAATGCTTCTGTATAATTCTGTGCAATTTCATTTTGTGATTTTCTCCAGTTGGTAGTTTGCCAAATCGGAGGGATCATCGTATACACTACATCTGCTTTGCTAAATGCATCTTTAAGAAATGCGAGATCCTGAACTTGACCAACCAGTGCTGTTGCTCCTAGTTTTTCAATATCCTTCACTCTTTCATTTGATGAGGTAATGACACTAACATGTTGCCCAGCTTTTACCAATTCCGCTACAATTACTTTGCTGATGTTTCCAATGGATCCGGTGATGAGATAGTTTTTCATGATGCGTAAATTTTAGTTTCGAATATGTTGCAAGTTTAACGCAATGCTTCTTAATTTGTATGTAGTTATAATAAACGGATATAGTCATTATAATTAGACTAATATTGATTATCAATACATTATGAAAAATATTTGTTTGTCTGATCTAGAGGATTGCCCCGTCACAGCGACTATGGAGATTATGGGAGGGAAATGGAAACTTCTGATTCTGCACCTTATTAATAATGACATTAACCGCTTTGGGAAAATGGATATGATGCTGAGAGGCATTAGTAAACAGATGCTGACAACACAGCTCAGAGAACTAGAGCGTGACGGAATTATTGACCGCATCATTTACCCGGAGATTCCACCAAGAGTGGAGTATGCTATTACTAAAAAGGGCAGGACGTTGCTACCGATTATTGAACTGATGAAAGATTGGGGAAATGAAAATGTACTGGCTGTAAAAGATAACAAGCTGATAGAGGAAGTTATCCAATAAGTCTATACACCATTATCCTGAACAGTTACTCAATAGTATCTCAACACTTTCTTACTTTTTCGGAAGATCAAGTTTTGAGTTACTAACGAAGGCAATCCTTTTACTATCAGGCGACCAACTCGGTACATTGATGGTACCTTGTCCGCCATATATGTAGGCAATGGTTTTTGGAATTCCACCAGAGGCCGGCATTAACCGTAAGTATATTTTTTTATAAAATGGATGATCTGTTGGGTTAATAGTGCTTGGGAATGCCACGTATAAAATCCATTTGCCATCGGGTGAAAAATGAGGAAACCAATTGTTGTATTCGTCAAACGATACTTGTTCTTCTTCGCTGCCATCGGGTTTCATTCTCCATAATTGCATGGTACCAGTTCGGACCGAATTGAAATAAATGTACTTACCATCCGGACTGTATTCTGGTCCATCATCTAAGGTAGCGTCTTCAGTGAGTATCATTTCCTTTTTCGTAGCAATGTCGATCGAAACAATATTCCATTCTTTGTTTCGGAAACCGGTGAACACTAATTTCTTTCCATCGGGTGACCAACTATGTAAATATGAATGTCCATTTTCTTCCGATGTAATTTTTGCGGGTGTATCTGAACCCGTAACAGGCAAAGTGAAAATGGTGGATGTACGATTGGTACCGACATGATGGCTTATGGCAAGCATTTTTCCATCGAATGAAAGAACATGATCGTTGTTATTTTGATTGGCAAAACCGGTGTTCAACTTTGTTATTGTGCCGTCTTTTAAATCATACTTGTAGAGAAGATTATCCGTAGGGGTGAGCGAATTAAAAATCAAATACTTATTATCAGGAGTCCAGTTAGGAGCTTGCAATGAGTTAGCCGCGCTTTGTATAATTTGTCTGTGACCCGAAGCAACATCCATAATTTCCAAATGACTTCCGATATAATCCCTGTATGGCCTGAAATTTTTATCAGCCGGAATAATAATTTGAACATTACTGAAAATGGCTTTCTCGATCACATCTTCTGCATGGGAGCAAATAAATAAGCCAGCGTAAACTTCTTCGTTGAGTGCAAGGTCTTTTGTAACAGACTTATAAGGTTCCCCAAACGTAGCGGCAGAAAAGGTAAAGGTATTACCGATGCGCTCCAGTTCAATTTCTGTTGGATGATAGGAGGAGAGTTCAACCTGATAGGTTGTGTCTGCTTCTTTGCCACGATATTGTAATGATGATAAGATATCACCATGCACACAAGCATCGGCATATGGAGAGGTTTTACTTAGTGAGTTACGGGCTATGATTCCAATCTTTCTGTGATCTACCGAGCCCTTACCAACAAACTTAATGGTTGCGCGAATAATGAAATCACCTTTGATCTTTTTCCAGGCAAAATGGAATTCATCCTCCAGTGCCCACATATTTTTGCCAGCGCCAGTAAGCGCATAGGTTTGATTGGTCTTATCATACACTACTGAGCCTTTTAGTTTTGGGTTACCAACATCCTGGTGATGATCAAATATTCCAACTGGTTCTAAAGACTGTGCATGTAAAGAAGCTATAGGGACGATTGCCAGTAGCAGGACTAAGAGACTACGATTTAGTTTTGCAGGTAAATGATAATTGATCATAAGGTATTCAAGGTTGGTTGGATAAATACAAGTGGATTGTATTTATCCGGAATATAGTTTACGGCACCCAAATGATTCACTCTTTTTACACAGAGGGTTATTCGGAATACCTGAACACCTGACGAGACCTCATCAACACAAGATGACCAGTCTTTACCTTATGAATGGCGCTGGTACCTTACTTTAAGATTTTCCAGTTTCTCTACTAGCTGGTCCACTTTTGAATTGAAAACATTTTCGTTGCTGAGATATGTCTTTTCATTCTTCAAAGCCACCAGCTGATTGACACTTGATTTTGTGAGGAATGCATCTTGAAAAAAAGTATAGGTATTGGCAATGGGTTTAAAGAGGCTGTCTGGAAGTTTATTCTTGCTTTTATCCTTAAATACTTTCAGAACAAAATCATTTACAGCATACATAGACCGAAGGGCAAGTGGCTTGTACTCTACATCAACGGATTTGGTCCAGTCATTCCATTTGAAATCATTAATTCCACGATAGGCCTTAACGGGTATCCATGGTACGCGTAAAGAGTCAGCAACAATTGCAGCATGCATAGCTTCCGCAATAACAACTTCCGATGAAAGAATGTCATCGATCGTTTTCATTGAATCTTCCGTGGGGCTCAGGTAATTAATTCCGGCAGCGTCACACAGTTTCTTCCACGGATATTTCAACTCACTTTCCCAATGAGGCATGAACGAGAACTTGAATTTTTTCTGTGTAGACTTAAAGTTGAATTCCCTTAACAAGGCAGCGCCATCGATGATCCCTAAACTTTTATCAATACCTAGAATATTGGCGGTTAAAGGTCCACGAACACAAACGATATCAAATGAATCATCAATCTTGGGTAGCGATCCATATGCAAAGCCGCTGCTAAAAATGATTCTCTTTTTTGCCAGCTTAGACATTTCAAGCCCTATTATCGAACCAATCCCGGAGAACTCAATGGTCGGATCATTATCAAAAAAATCAGGTAAGAGCTTATTAAAAATAATGGGATTGAGTGCGTCCCCAAAATTGGGATCCTTGTAATAATTTAACAGCATGAATGAGGGTTATGAGGTAGAGGTTTAAGGTTGGATTTTAATCCAATATGTTTGGAAAATTATTGAATGCAATGCGACAAAATTATACTAATTTCGAGTCAATTTATAAGTTTTATTTCTTTTAACTGATAGTTTTCATAGTCGCAAAAAAAGTATCATGAGTATATTTAAAAATCCCTCCTGGATCAATACAGACTTACTGAAATATGAGAAGCTTGACCAAATTCCTGATGCTATTTTTGATGAGGTAAATGCAAATCTGGATAAGGTATTGAATCAAACTAATCCGATTGCAACCATCATTATTGCAGCCTGGAATGAAGAGGCTAACATTGTTAGGTGTCTCTACACATTATCGAAGAGCCAAACGAGCTTTCCATTTGATATTATAGTGGTAAATAACAACTCGAAGGATCGCACGCAGGAAACATTGGATCGTATTCATATAAAGTCCTTGTTTCAGGTAAAGCAAGGATGTGGCCCTGCCCGACAATGGGGTCAGGAAAATGCGTTGGGTAAGTATATTTTGTTAGCTGACGCGGATTGTATTTACCCGAAGGATTGGGTTCAGAAGATGATGGAAATACTGATCCAAAAGGATGTGGTGTGTGTTTACGGAAGGTATTCTTTTTTGGTTCCAGAAGGTAAGTCGAGATTGAAGTTTGCCTTCTTTGAGTTTGCAAAAGATCTTGTTGCCGAAGTGCGACATCTGAACAGACCTCATTTAAATGCCTATGGAATCAGCATGGGATATGTTAAAGAATTTGGCTTAAAGGCAAAATACATAGATCACAATACTCGTGGTGATGATGGACGTTTGTGTTTTGACATGATGCCATATGGAAAGGTGAAGCAAGTTCGCTCACGATCTGCCCGGGTTTGGACTGGCGCAAGAACATTAGAACGTGATGGAAGTTTTGCAAGGGCATTGTTCTTACGCATTTTAAAAGAGATCTTTCAAATTCCAAGATATTTTTCAAAGCAAGCACCTCATGATACGAAGACATCCGTGAACGATGATCCTGAAATATTGAAGATGTTTGAAAAGAAAAAAAACTAAGCAAACAATCCTTGGATTCAATTAGTAGGCTAGTAGGCGAATCAGAATGAGATGACACAAAAAACGTATGCACAGCGTTTCGAGCGAATGCTTCGGGACTTCAGAGACCAATATTTCAGAAATTACAAAGACGAAAAATTACCGGATGCTATCTTTGATAAGGCGTTGCCAAAGTATAGCATCTCGTTTTGTACTACGTGCATGAATCGGTTTTTTCATTTGAAGAAAACCTTTTTGAATAACGTAGAGAACAACAAGAATTATCCGAATGTAGAGTTTGTCTTATTGAATTATAATTCGCAGGACGAACTTCATGATTGGGCAACGAAGAACCTACCACCCTACATTGAACGTGGGCTCGTAAATTATTATCACACTACAGAGCCTAAATCGTTCCATGCATCAAAAGCAAAAAACCTTGCACATAAAGTAGCCAAAGGAGAGATTCTGTGTAACCTTGATGGGGATAACTTTACGGGTAAAGATTTTGCATTTTATATTAATCACCGAATGCAATTGAATGGGATCGATAGCTTGCTCCAGTTTAAAAAAGCACCGTACTGGGGAACGGAAGGAAGAGTGGTTTTAGCAAAGAAATATTTTATTGAATTGGGTGGATACGATGAGGCACTTGAGCCTACCGGCCATGAAGACCATGACTTGATGGATCGAGGAAAGGCATTGGGTCTTCGATATGAGAATATTCAGATCGAGAATTTTTTACATTACCTGAGTAATACCACAGTTGAAAAGGCAGTGAATGTTTCTGAGAAGGAGGTGAACTTTTACGATCTGGAATCGAAAAACAGAAAACAGTCAAAGGAGAATATTGAAAAAAATATTCTGAAAGCCAATCTGAGTGGATGGGGAGAAACACCGCTCTACAAAAATTTCGGAAAGGAAACATTGGTGTATTAGAATATACTCAGGGCATCTCTAAAAACTCCGGTTATCCTCCTGAATACATATGCTACATTAACCAGGATGATAAATCGTGGTTAAGCAATTTTTCAAGTTTTAAAATTTCTTCGCGGTATTCATTCTTAAGCATAGCAGCCGTTTCCGGATTAATTTTCATCTGAGTAAGATTCTTCTGTTGAATCTTTAATGAAATACTTTTTCGTTTTTCGCTTGGAATAAAAAATCGAATGGCTGGTCTTAAAAAGTCACGCAGTGCATGTCCTTCAAATAGGAATTCGTGAAGCCAACGAGAACGGGGCTTACCCGACATATTATGTTTTGTGGTGCTGTCTTTAACTTTAAAAGAAGTATCCACTCCTAAAAACCCGAACACTTCAGAAAGAACTTCGTGTGGACGCTTCTCTAAATCTTCATTGAACACTACCTTGACGTTTGTAAAGCTATCCAGAAAGGCTTTTACCGGTTCATAATAATGACTCACTGCACGATAGTGGTAGATCAATTCCCAATTATTTTTAATCCGATCACTTTCTTGTAACAAGGCATCCTCGAATGAGAGTGGCTCACGATTATCGCGAACCAGATGTTGGTAAGCGGAGAAAGAACGTTTAACCGGGTTTCGTAATACAATAACAATTTTAGGATCGCCCAGATACTTTTTAATAGTAGAAATGGTATGACTATGAAAATACAAAGTGTCTGCGCTTGATTCTCCAACAACCTTAAAGTTTAAAGCACTTAGGAAGAGATCGCAGTAATCTGCGAATTTCTTCACATACCATTTTTCAACTCTGTAGTCAAGCGGGCCATTGAGCGGAAATGACATTCCCTGACTGCTAAGGAAACGTGGTTCCTTTTTCTTACTCATAAAAATTTCAGGATGCTGCGCAAGGTAACTGTGCAATGATGACGTACCGCACTTGGCTGATCCTGCAATTAAGAAATTTGGAAGAATTAGATTTTTGTTTTGGGATGGCTCCACAAGATTCTCATTTACAGCTGGCATGTTGACTTTTATCGAGTTTTAATTGGTACAGACTTCCTCCAAGAATATTTTCAGTTCGTTCGTCACTGATGTACAAAGTTTCATTATCCAGGAAACAAATTCCTTCCTTCTGACTAAAATGATTCAATTTAATTGTTTTCATTTTACCTTTAAGGAATGCATCTCCTTTAAAACATTGAAATAACCAGATCTTATCATGGGTTAGTAATGCGAGTGTTTTTTTGTCCGGACTAATATCCGCTCCTGTTACCCATGTATTTAGCATGTGTCCTGGTCCAAGGTATACGCTGTCAATAAGTTCTGCGGTGTATTTTCCAGGGACGTTTGGAAGGCGGTACATTTTCGTATAACCGGTGAAGGGCTTTGTTCTGTTTTTTGAGAACAGGTAGATGGAATTGCCAAAGCAAATCATAGCATCCATATCAAATGTCTTCTTGTCTAAATCCGGTGGAAAATTACGTTGATCGGAATATTTGAACTCAATTATTTCAGCAGTCACCACCTTTTCCTTAATGGAATCCGGAGGAGGTAATTTATAAATCTTAAGGTCCTTTCTATTATTGAAATTATTTCCAAAATCACCGATATAGAAATTACCTGAATCATCTTTCGCCAGGTCTTCCCATCCATGATTAACATTATTAAGATGAATGCCTTTTTTTATTTGTCCTAAAGAATCGAGACAATAGAGAATTGCACGGTTACTGTCAACAATTGTCCAGATATCTCCTGACGAAGTATATTGAAGTGCAGATGATTCTTTCAACACGGGAGGTAAATCCCCAAGTTTTGTTAATGCAACATCCTGGCCTTTTCCAGTATTAATCTGGATCAGCAGTATTGAAACCAATGCGAAAAGAATTTTCGTTCTAGTATGCGATGTTGGTGTCATTGAGTTTGGTTTTTGTTAGTAGGAAAAACAACAATAGGACAATAGCAAACATTTTTATTGAAATGGCCCAATTCAAAGCGGGACTATATAAGACACTGCTCCAATACGGTATCTTTAATCCTATAACAATAACAGATCCAGTTATCATCAATACTGTCTTTGGCACTGGATTTTCCTTGATTAAGTAGCCAACAGTAATGATGATAGCCGGGAGTATAAAGGCTAAGTGATGTCCCCATGAAACGGGTGCTATGAGAAACATGGTTAATAGGTATAAGCCAAATTCCGCGTTAATGGATTCCGTTTTATAAGAGGATTTGAGTTTGTAACTTTTCCACAACACAGCCGTGACTAATGCTATGCTTACTAAGTAGGTAAGTGTTGTTCCGATCATGGGTGCATTAATCAAAGGCCTTGTCCAGTTGTTAACAGAGAACAGGCGCGAAAAAAAAGCGCTGACGCTTATATTCCACGGAAACCCAGGGCTAACGAAATCAATTGCATTTTCACCAATGGCCGCTTTCGCGAGCATTACATTAATCCAATCCTGCCAAATGCCAGCGGGTAAAATCATAAGCGAAATAAAGGAAAACAGGAGTGTGAAGACAGTAGCAAAGATTACAACTTTGAAGTCTCGCTTAAACAGAAAGAACAACAGCAAAATTGCAGGATAGAGCTTTAGTAGTATGGTGATGGAAAGAAGAAGGCCAATACCTATATCGGAAATTTTTGATTTAGAATCTCTTGAGATCAGCCACCAAATGGAACTCAGACAGAAAAGCAAAATTAAGTTGGATTGACCAATTGTGAACGTATTGATAATGGGATCGTAACTAAAAAAATAAACTGTAAAAATGATAATGGGTAAATAGGTTGCGGTCCCAAAGTTCTTCGTAATCAACGGTAAAAGTGTGAGGTATATACCAACCAACAATAAATGATTCACAATAAAGGCTAACCATTTTGAATTTTCGAAACTCAATTTAGAAAGCGGATAAAATACAAATAGACTTGGCGGTGGGTATAGGTATGGATAAATCTGATCTACGCCCATTTCATCCTTATATTCATTAATGACTTTTTGAGAATAGGGAGAAGTATTTTGTATAAAGGTTGCTTTAGCGCCAGCATAAAATGAAGCAAAATCAATATAAGCAAACTGGCCTTTGGTGTTTGATATACTTTGAAAAGCAAATGTAATGTAGATGAATAGGACAGCGCCAACAATAAAAATTCTATTGGTACTTAAAGAATTCAGTTTCATTCTAAAGGCTTATTTATAAATACCTCTATGGAGTCATGAGGATACCCGGTTGGAGAAAGAAATTTATCAGTGAGTGAATAATTTTCAAAGGTACATTCTTCTACAGCAAAGGAAAAGAAGCTCTCCACATGGGGCATATTTTCAAAGATTATTAAATCATAATAATGATTTTTGATCTTCTCGCATAGCATCTTTTCTTCTCTATCAAAGAAAGCCACACCTTTGTGATACCACAATGGAAATTCTGGTCCGCTATCCGGAACATACCCTATTTCAAATGCCAGAGGTGAAAGATTGGAGAGATTTAAAACCTTGAGATCTTTCTTGTTCTTCACTACTTCAAGATCAAGAATATTTTTTATTCCTGATATCGTATTGGTAGGAAGTTTAATTCGTTTCATTGATTTGTATGAACTCGTGCTCCATTCCACAGGTTCATTTTGTACAGAATCTTTCGCTGCCCATGTGTTCTTTGATATCTCTGTTTTATCGGGTGGAGCAAATAAACCCGGAATTACCTTACTAAAAATTCTATTCGAATATTTCCAGGTGTTCTCTGATCGCCAAATAAAGATAAATGTGAGCAGGAGCAGAGCAATCCAAATTTTCTCAAAACGAATCTGATCTTTGAGCACATAAAGAAAGTAAGCAATGGCAAAACTGTGAAAGTAGTAATTCACCGTTGGGGGACTAAAACTTGTTACCTGTATTATCATGGCCTGAACCATAATACCTAGGGTTAGCAATGTGAAGAGTAGAAATACCTTGTCTTCAACAATCGATTGCCATGTTTTGAAACGCACCATTGCTACTATGATGATGCCTCCGATATAAAATTTAATAAACAACGATTCCTCAAAAAATGAGCTTAGAAAATCGAAGAGATTTATTCTGGAAAAATGGGGCGGTTGTCCGTGATTAAACCAATACGAAAAGTCATAGCGTAATAAGGGAAGGATGAACAAGCCAATTGAAAGGATATAGAACCCTACGAAAAGTAGTATTGATTTGAATTGCTTATCTAATAAACCATTCGCAATTAAAAGTGCCATGGCAAGCATAAATGCCAGTCCTCCTGCATCTTGTTTAGTGAAAAAGCAAAGGGCTGTAAAGAAAGCTGAAAGACCAAGGAAAACGATTGATTTGGATTTGAGTAAGTGGTGTACTAAGAAGTAGAGACCAATAAGTTGAAATAC